>DATLFW010000264.1:0-2307 GCA_035540775.1 Acidimicrobiia bacterium | reverse complement strand
GGCCGACTACTCCTACTCGTTCCGCCTCGCCGGCATCATCTGTGCGGTGGGGATCGTCGCCGGCTTCTTCATCCCGATGTGGCCGGGACGCAGCGAGGCGAAGCGACCGGAGGGCGAGGCCCAGGCGCCCCCCACCGCAGCTCGCTGACCCGGCCCGGCCCCCGAACGCGAGTGGAGGGGCCGTCGAGGCCCCTCCACTCCGGTTCTCTCAGATTCCGTCTTGCTACTCCGTGATGGCCTGGATGGCGCTCTGGAGCTCCGGGTTGCCGCCGGTGTGCCCACCCTGCTGCATTGCCATCAGCTTGGTCATGTCGCCCTGGACCTTGATCTTGCCGGCCATGAAGGCCTGCATTCCGGCCTGCGGGTTGCCGGAGATGAAGATCTCCTTCGCCGTGTCGTAGTCGAGGGTGAGCGTGACGTCGGCGTCGTCGCGGTGCGCCTCACCCCACTCGGCGCTGCCACCCCGGCTGCCCATGTGCATGTCACGGTCGTCGCCGAAGGGCGTCCCCGTGATCGACAGGTTGACCATGATGTCCTGGGCCGGGGTGTCGCCCGTGCCGTGCTCGTCGACGAGCTTCTTCACTTCGCCGAACCACTCGTCCGACAGGAACTGGTACGCCACGTGGGCCTCCTTCAAAAATTGACCGGTCAGTCCAGAATTGTTGACTCGTTCGAGGCGGGATGTCCAGTGCCCGGTGTTCCCCGTCCTGCGACCCGGAGGAGCCCTTCGAAGAAGACGGCCAGGCCGAGGGCGACCCCGAGGCCGAGCAGCCATACGTTGTTCCCCGCTGAAGCGGGCGGCGGGCCGCCACCCGACGGCACCAGCGGCTCCACGTCGGTGTCGACGGGAGAAACCGTGTTGTTGATGCCGGTGACGTGCCAGTCGCGCGGCTCGTCCCCTGCCTGCGCTGTGAGCTCGAGGAATCCCCACACGTCGGTGTCGTCACCGTCCTGCTGCACGACGTGGAACGGAACGAACGCCGTCGTGTCGTCGGATTCGCCTTCGACCCTCCGGCCGACCTCGATTCGCTCGAACCAGTCGTCGCTCTCGTCTTCTCTGGTGAACTCCCGTAGGGAATCGGCGAAGACGTCACCGGACCGCCAGGCGTACGTCTCGATGCGGTCGTCTTCCTCCTTCGAGACCGCCTGCAGGAAGCGCTCGGCGGCTCCTTCCGGCCGGCGGACCTGGTCGTCGGCCCAGCGCAGGCCGCCCGCCACGATGCCGAAGAGGGCGACGGTGGCCGCCACGGCTCCCACGACCCGCCGCTGCGTCTCGGCCCGTCGGGCCCGCCGGTCGACGACGGGCTCCTCGTCGGTCACCTCCAGGGGGTCGAGACCCAGCCCGGAGACCTCCGCTTCGATCTCCTCGAGTTCCTTGCCTCGCGTCTCCGGCAGGTAGCGCAGCACCAGCCAGATCCCCGGGATCCCGAGGAAGAACAGGAAGCTGACCGTGTCGCCGATCGACCCGAAGACGCCGGAGTAGTGGTCGCCGAGGACGCCGACGAGCAGCGGCCCCAGGATGAACCCGGCGATCTCGAAGACGTTGCGAGACCACGCCATCGTCTGGTTCCGGATGTGCGTCGGGAACAGTTCGGTGCCGATGGCGCCGTAGAGGGGGGCCTGCCCGAGGCCGAAGAAGACGCCGATGACGAGGAAGATCCCGACGAGGGGTGCCGAGGTCGACTGGAACAGCAGGAACGGGAACACGACGCCGCCGGTCCCGTAGAGGATTGCCGTCGGTCGCCGGCCGATGCGCTCCATGAGGAATCCGCAGGCGGCATAACCGCCGATGCCGAGGCCGTAGGCGACGATGAAGATGGCGTAGAGGAAGGCCGGGTCGATGCCCGCCTCCCGCTGGGCGAAGAAGAAGAACCAGGCCGTCGAGGCGTAGAGCGGCACCGACCGGAGCAGGTGCACGAGGCCGGCGAGCAGCAGGTTGCGCCGGTACTGCGGCTGCCACGGCTCCCAGAACGACACCCGCCGCACACTGGCGCCCGACTCCAGCTTCGCCTTGTACTCCTGGAACCGACGGGTCTCCTTGACACGCCGGCGGTACCAGCCGAGCACCAGCAGCGGGATGATTCCGATGAGATAGAGCGTCCGCCATTCCAGCGGCCCGGACGCCACCCCGACGAGCAGGAGCACGGCCACCGCAAGGGCGCCGGCGGCGGCGTTCATGAGGAGCCGCCCGAGCGCCGAGGCCCGCCGGTGGACCGGGAACTCCTCGACGATCATCGTGATCGCCACGGCGTACTCAGCACCGAGGAACACGCGCGACGCCGACTGGAAGAACGTGAAGCTCCACAG
>DATLFW010000263.1:0-3130 GCA_035540775.1 Acidimicrobiia bacterium | reverse complement strand
CTGCGCGAGACCGTCCAGTTCATCGGCTCACTCATCTCCACCATGACCGACGCGCACGACAAGCTGTACTTGGAGAAGGCCGACTTCGTCCGCACCATCCCGATCTCGAATCTCGGGGTGAAGACCACCGAGTTCGACCTCACCGCCACCCGGGCCGACGCCCTCTACGCCGAGGGGCGTCGGGCAGCCGAGGAGTTCCTCGCCACCTGGGACTTCGCCGCCTACATCTCGTCCTTCCGCTCCGGCGCCGAACCGCCGTCCCGCCGCGAGGACGTGGCGGCCGAGCTCCACGCGTAGGTGATCCGCGCGGGGTGCGATTGACCCGACCCGTCCGCGCGAAACATGATGCGGGCGTCAGGTTTCTCCCTGGGAGGTTGGGTGTCGGAGGTCGCGCGGCTCGACGGCAAGGTGGCGCTCATCACGGGCGCGGCGTCGGGCCAGGGGCGGGCGGCGGCCGCGCTGTTCGCCCAGCAGGGCGCCCGGGTGGTGGTGGCCGACGTGAACGACGACGGCTCCAAGGAAACCGTCTCCATGATCGAGCAGGCGGGCGGCGAGGCCTTCGCCGTGCACGCCGACGTGGCGGACCGGGCCGACGCCGAGGCGATGGTGACGGCCACCGTCGAGGCCTTCGGGCGCATCGACGTCCTCTACAACAACGCCGCCGTGCAGATGTCGGGGACGCTCCTCGAGTGCAGCGAGGCCGACTGGGACCTCACCTTCAAGACCAACCTGTCGGCCATCTTCTGGGCCTGCCGGGCCGCCATCCCGCACATGATCGAGGGCGACGGCGGCAGCATCATCAACACCGCCTCCGTCCTCGCCCTCGTCGGCTCCGAGGGGTACTGCGCCTACGGCGCCGCCAAGGCGGGACTGGTCGCCCTCACCCGCCAGATGGCTGTCGAGTACGGCCCCAAGGTGCGGGCCAACGTCATCGCCCCCGGCTCCATCGACACGCCGAGGTTCCGCAAGGTGGCCGACGCCCTCGACGACCCCGAGGGGTTCATCGCCGGGCTCAGCCAGATCATCCCGCTGAAGCGGCTCGGCACGGCCACCGACGTCGCCTCCATCGCCCTGTTCCTCGCCAGCGACCAGTCCGCCTACGTGAGCGGGGCAGTCGTGCCGGCCGACGGCGGACTGGCGGCGCTGCGATGACGCCCGCCACTGCAACCAACCGCTTCGAGGGCCGGGTGGCCGTCGTGACCGGCGGAGCGTCGGGGCTCGGCGCCGCCATCTCGGCCCGCCTCGCCGACGAGGGCGCCCAGGTCGTGGTCGCCGACGTCGACGTCGACGCGGCCGAGCGGGTCGCCGAAACCGCCGTCGACGCCGGGGGATGGGCGACGGTGGTGCGGGCGGACGTGACGTCCGACGACGACATGCGATCGCTCATGGAACAGGCCGCCGCCCTCGGGCCGCTCCAGGCGCTCGTGCTCAGCGCCGCCGTCGAGACGCGGGCGGGTGTGGTCGAGTGCAGCGACGACGACTGGGACGTCGTCGTCGACGTCAACCTCAAGGGCCCGTTCCTCGGCATGCGCCACGCCGTCCCCCGCATGGTCGAGGCCGGTGGCGGCTCGATCGTGGCGCTCGGTTCCACCCTCGGCCAGATCACCCAGCCCCAGTACGCCGCCTACTGCGCCTCGAAGTTCGGCCTCACCAACCTGTGCAAGCAGGTCGCCATCGAGCACGCCAAGGACGGCGTGCGGGTCAACGTCGTGGCGCCCTCGGCCACCGACACCGGCCTGTTCATGAAGCTGACCGCCATGGCGCCCGACCCCGACGGCCTGCGTCGCCAGGTGGCCGCCAACATGCCGATGCAGCGTCTCGCCCGCGCCGAGGAGGTCTGCGAGGCGGTGCTCTTCCTGCTCTCCGACGCCTCCTCCTACACGAGCGGCGCCGTCCTCCCCGTCGACGGCGGCCTGGCCGCCCGGAGGTCGTGAGCACGGTGACTGCCACGCCTGCCCGCCCGTCCCGCGTCCTCGACGCCGACGCCCACGTGGTCGAGGCCGGCGGCGTGTTCGACGAGTGGATGACGCCCGGCGAACTCCCGGCCGACCTCCCCGACACCACCCCGATGATCCCGTGCGGCGACCTCGACGCCATCGCCGACCAGATGGAGCACGGGTTCGATGCCCCGTCGTACCTGCGGGCGATGGACCGCCAGGGCATCGACGCCGTCGTCCTCTACCCGTCGCTCGGCCTGTTCGTCCCGTTCCTGCCCGAACTCGACGCCGACGCCTCGCTCGCCGCCTGCCGGTCGTACAACGACTGGATTGCCGGGTACTGCGCGACCGACCCCGGCCGCCTCGCCGGCGTCGGGCTCGTGCCGCTGATCACCCCCGCGCTCGCCGCTCAGGAGACGGCTCGGTGTGCCGATCTCGGGTTGGTGGCCGTCCTCGCCCGTCCGAACCACCTCTACGGCCGCAACCTCGGTGATCCGGCCTACGAGCCGCTCTACGAAGCAGTCGAGGGGTCCGGGCTCGTGCTCTCGGTGCACGAGGGCCTCGGCCTGAAGGGCCCGACCATCGGCTCCGACCGCTTCACGACGTTCGCCGAGCGGCACGCCATGTCGCACCCGATGGAGCAGATGGCGGCCATGGCGAGCCTCTTCCTCTCCGGCACCCTCGACCGGCACCCCTCCATGAAGGTGGCGTTCCTGGAGTCGGGGACGGGCTGGCTGCCGTTCTGGCTCCACCGCCTCGACGAGCACGCGTCGTGGATGGCCGACTCCGAGACGAAGGGCCTCGAGTTCAAGCCGTCGGAGTACTTCGCCCGCCAGTGCGTCATCTCGACCGACCCCGACGACGCCATGGCGGGCGAGGTGGTGCGCTTCGCCGGCGCCGACCACATGGTCTGGGCCAGCGACTTCCCGCACCCCGACGCCGTCTTCCCCGGCGCCGTCGAGCACTTCCTCCACGAGATGGAGGAGCACCCCCCGGCCGAGCCCGTCACCGACGGTCAGCTCGCCGAGATCTTCTGGGACACCCCGTCCCGCTTCTACGGCCTGGCGGAGCGGTTCGCCGACGCGACCGTCCGTTCGGCCCCCGGCAACTGAGAAACGGAGCACCACAGGCAATGGCCACCGCACACCAGGACGAGGCGTGGATCCTCGCCGACGACTTCGACCCCATCACCC
>DATLFW010000262.1:0-2450 GCA_035540775.1 Acidimicrobiia bacterium | reverse complement strand
GACCGCCTTGCCACCGGCGAGGTCTTCGACGGCATGGAGTCGTGGCTGCCGTGGCTCACCGACGAGGAGCACCTCGTCACCGACCTCCTGCCCGACCGCTCGCTCGTCCTCCTCGCCGAGCCGAAACGGCTCCGCGACCGGGCCCAGGAACTGGTCGAGGAGGAAGAGGCCTTGGCCGACGCCCTGGCCGGAACGTGGGGGGCGAAGCCCGACCGGACGGACGGGGCCGACGACGTCGACGGAGCCGGGAGCGGATTCCCCCGCCTGTCCCTGCCCTTCGATCGCCTCCTCGCCCACACAGGGGCCGGGGCCCAGTCGGTGGTGGCCGTCCCCGACAGTCCCGACACGCCGCTCGTGGCAGCGTCGGTCTTCGGGGCCGCCGGAGCCGACACCGAGGCCCTCGCCGGGCGTCTCCGGGACCTGCTCCACGCCGAGCACCGGGTCGTGATCGCGGCCGACGGCGAGGGGTCGGCCTCCCGGATCCAGGACGTCCTGGCCGAGGAGGGCCTGGCCGTCCCGATCCGCACGGGTCGTGACGACGACCCCCTGCCGGCCACGGCGTCCCTCAGCATCGTGGTCGCGCCCCTCGACCGCGGCTTCGTCCTCCCTGCCGTGCGCCTCGCCGTCATCGGCGAGGGAGACCTGACGGGCCGCCGCCGGGCGCACCGTGTGGTCCGGGAGCGGAGCCGCCCGACGGATCTCGACGACGGCCTCCAGGCCGGCGACTACGTCGTCCACCGCACCCACGGCGTCGCGAGGTACGGCGGGATGGTCACCCGGACCATCGGCGGCGCCGAGCGCGACTACCTGCTCCTCGAGTACCGGGGCGCCGACAAGCTCTACGTCCCGACCGAGCAGGTCGACGCCGTGCGGCGCTACACGGGCGGCGACCAGCCGACCCTCAACCGCCTGGGCGGGAGCGAGTGGGAGCGCACCAAGGCGAAGGCGCGCTCGGCCGTCAAGGAGATCGCCAAGGACCTCGTCGAGCTGTACCGGCGCCGGGTCACCACCAAGGGCCACGCCTTCCCGGCCGACACGCCGTGGCAGGCCGAGTTCGAGGCCGCCTTCCCCTACGAGGAGACGCCCGACCAGGCCCGGGCCATCGAAGAGGTCAAGGCCGACATGGAGCGCGACCTGCCGATGGACCGGCTCGTCTGTGGCGATGTCGGCTTCGGCAAGACCGAGGTGGCGCTCCGGGCGGCCTTCAAGGCCGTGCAGGACGGCAAGCAGGTGGGTGTCCTGGTGCCGACGACGGTGCTCGCCGCCCAGCACGGCGAGCGGTTCCGCGAGCGGTTCGCCAACTATCCCGTGAAGGTCGAGGTGCTGTCGCGCTTCCTCACGGCCAAGGAGCAGGACGCCGTCGTGGCCTCCCTCGCCGACGGCAGCACCGACGTCGTGATCGGCACGCACCGCCTCCTCTCGTCCGACATCGTCTTCAAGGACCTCGGTCTGCTCGTGATCGACGAGGAACAGCGCTTCGGCGTGAAGCACAAGGAGCGGATCAAGGCGCTGCGGACCGAGGTGGACGTCCTCACGATGACGGCCACGCCGATCCCGCGCACGCTGGAGATGTCGATCACCGGCATCCGCGACCTCTCCACCATCAACACGCCGCCGCCCGGTCGCCAGCCGATCCTCACGTACGTCGGCGAGTACGACGAGCGGGCGGTGGCCGAGGCGATCCGGCGCGAGCTGCTGCGCGACGGGCAGGTCTTCGTCGTGCACAACCGCGTCCAGGACATCGAGCACGTCGCGGCCGACGTCAAGGCGTTGGTCCCGGAGGCGCGGGTGGCTGTCGCCCATGGGCAGATGGACGAGGGGTCGCTCGAGAAGGTCGTCTACGACTTCTGGGAGCGCGCCTACGACGTCCTCGTCTGCACCACGATCATCGAGAGCGGCGTCGACATGCCGACGGTCAACACCATGGTCGTCGATCGGGCCGACCTCCTCGGCCTGTCGCAGCTCTACCAGCTGCGGGGACGTGTCGGTCGCAGCGGCCAGCGCGCCTACGCCTACCTGCTCGTGCCGCCCGACAAGAGCCTCACCGAAGAGGCCTACGAGCGGCTGAAGACGATCGGCGAGACGACCGAACTCGGGTCGGGGTTCCGGATCGCCATGCGTGACCTCGAGATGCGGGGGGCGGGCAACCTCCTCGGTGAAGCGCAGTCGGGCCACATCGCCGCCGTCGGCTTCGACCTCTACTGCGAACTCGTCACGGAGGCGGTGGCGGAGCTGAAGGGGGAGGAAGTCCCCGAGCCGCTGGAGATCACGATCCACGTGCCGCTCGACGCCCACCTCCCGCGCGACTACGTGGCTCGCGACGACGTGCGGATGGAGGCGTACCGGCGCCTCACGTCGGTGCAGCAAGCCGACGACGTCGACGGGGTGCGCTCGGAGTGGGAAGACCGTTTCGGCCCGCTCCCCGAACCGGCCGAGTCGTTGCTGGAGGT
>DATLFW010000261.1:0-2473 GCA_035540775.1 Acidimicrobiia bacterium | reverse complement strand
GGTGTGCCCCGGCCTAACGTGGGCTCATGCCGCTCCTGCCCGGGATCTCCGGCCGAGTCGAACTGGTGGTGTCCGACGCCGACACCGCCTCGGCCCTTCGTTCCGGCGACGTCCCCGTGCTCGGCACGCCCCGCGTCGTCGCCTTGGTCGAGGAAGCGGCGTGCCAGGCGATCTCGAACGACCTCGACGACGGCCAGACGACCGTCGGGGCCAGCATCCAGCTCGACCACGTGGCGCCCACGCCCGTCGGCGACGGGGTGGTCGCCGAGGCGACGCTCGCCAAGGTCGAGGGGCGCCGCCTCACCTTCACCGTCCGGGTCACCGACGCCCGCGGCCTGGTGGCCGCCGGGAAGCACACCCGGGCCATCGTGAAGCGCCAGCGCTTCCTCGAGAACGCCGGCGTCGAGGAGTAACGCCTCAGGCCAGGTTGGCGCTGCGGGGGTAGACGTCGTCGGGGTCGGTGACGACGTTCACCAGGGCCGGTCCCCCGGCCGCGAACGCCCGGTCGATGGCCGGCCCCACTTCCTTCGGGTCCGTCACCAGTTCGCCGTGTCCGCCGAGGGCGGTCATCACCTCGTCGTAGCGGGTGCCGGGGCGCAGGTCGGCAGCCACGTCGTACCCGAAGATCGCCTTCATCGGGTGCTTCTCCAGGCCCCAAATGCCGTTGTTGCCGACGATCATCACGACGGGCACCTGGTGGCGCACCAGGGAGTCGAGGTCGGAGAGGGCGAATCCGATGGCGCCATCGCCGTAGAGCACGACCACCTGACGGTCGGGGTGGGCCAGCTTGGCCGCCAGGGCGTAGCCGGGGCCCATCCCGAGACAGCCGTACGGCCCCGGGTCGAGGAAACAGCCGGGCTCGTAGGTGTCGACGTACTTCCCGGCGTACGACACGAAGTCGCCGCCGTCGCCGATCACGACGGCGTCGCGCTCGAGCCGCTTGGTCAGCTCACCGTAGATCCGTGACGGCTTGATCGGGTCGGCATCGGCCTCGAGAGCCTCCCGCTCACCGGCGCGCTCGGCCGTCTCCGCCTCGCGCAGCAGGGCCACCCACTCCCCGTGCCCCTTCGGCGAACCTTGGGCAGCGATCCCGCTCAACGTCGCGGCGAGGTTGCCGACCACCGAGGCGGCCAGGTCCGCGTGCGTTCCCAACTGGTCGGCAGCGTCCACGAGGTGGACGACCTTGGCGCCCCCGAAGTCGCCGAACCGGAGCCGGAAGTCGAGCGGCGTGCCGGCCACGACGACGAGGTCGGCCTCCTTCAGGGCGAGCGCACGCACGCGGGAGAAGGCGAGGTCGTGGTCGGCGGGGATGGTGCCCCGCCCCATGCCGTTCGTGAAGACCGGCACCGAGAGGGCCTCGGCCAGTTCGACGAGCGGGCCCTCGGCGAAGCCCCAGTAGACGTCGGCGCCGGCGAAGAGGACGGGCCGCTCGGCCTCGGAGAGCAGGCGGGCGACCGTCGCCACGTCGTCGGGGTCGGGGTCGGCGCCGGCGACCTCGGCCGGCGTCGGGCCGGGCGGGATCTCGACATCGACGGTCCCGAACCCGTCGAGGGGCACGTCGAGGAAGACGGGGGCGCGATGCGGCGTGCGGGCGGCGAGCAGGGACTCGTGGAGCTCCTTCACCAGTTCCTCGCCGGAGAAGGCGGTGACGGCACGCTTCGTGATGGGCGCGACGAGCGGGAGGTGGTCGATCTCCTGGAGCGACCCCGCACCCCACCGGCCCTGCGGCGCCCGGCCGCCGAGCACCAGCATCGGCGATCCCGTGAACCAGGCCGACCCCATGGCGCTGATCCCGTTGGTGACGCCGGGCCCCGCCGTGAGGGCGGCGACGCCGGGGCGACGGGTGACCTTGGCCCACCCCTCGGCGGCGAAGGCGGCGGTCTGCTCGTGGCGGACGTCGACGATCCGGATGTCTCGCTGCACGAACCCGTCGTAGAAGACGAAGAGGTGACCGCCCGAGAGCGTGAAGACGGTGTCGACGCCGTGCTGCTTGAGCACCTCGGCCGCCAGGACTCCACCGTGCGCTTCCACCACTCGACCCTCCTCGTCGCCGTCGTCGCCAGACGCTAACCCACGGCTGCGGGCCGACTTTCAGGCAGGCGTCGATTCAGGGTCGGTCGAGGGAGGCGAGGAACCCGGTGACGGCGGCCAGCCACGCCTCGGGATGTTCGAACTGGGGGCTGTGCCCGGCGTCGGGGATCACCGACAGGCGGGCTCCCGGGATGGTGGCCGCCAGCGCATGTGACCCCTCGAGCATGGCCTGGTCCTGCTCCCCCACGATCACGAGGGTCGGGCAGGTGACGGCGGCGAGTTCGGGGATGAGGTCGTCACGGGTCGTGATCTCGACGACCAGCTCGGCGTACATCTCGGGGTCCTGCGACAAGAACTTGTGGTCGCAGTACTCCCGGTAGCCCGGCCGTTGTTCGAGGAGCCGCAGGCGGGCGGGGCTTTCGAGGGGGTCCTCGTGGGCGTC
>DATLFW010000260.1:0-5361 GCA_035540775.1 Acidimicrobiia bacterium | reverse complement strand
CGACCGCGTCGACTTCTCGGAACGCCCGTTCAGCGTCTGGGTGGGCGACGACGAGTTCCGGGCTCGCGCCGTCATCATCTCGACCGGCGCACGCGCCCGCATGCTCGGGCTCGAGTCCGAGCAGCAGCTCCTCGGGCACGGTGTGTCGACCTGCGCCACCTGTGACGGGTTCTTCTTCCGGGAACAGGAGATCGCGGTCGTCGGCGGCGGCGACTCGGCCATCGAGGAGGCGACATTCCTCACCAAGTTCGCCTCGCGCGTCTATGTCATCCACCGCCGCGACGAGCTGCGGGCGTCCAAGATCATGCAGGAGCGGGCGTTCGCCAACGACAAGGTCGAGTTCGTGTGGAACACCGAGGTCACCGAAGTGGTCGGCAACGGCCGCGTCGAGGGGCTGCGCCTGCGCAACACGGTCACGGGCGAGGCCAGCGATCTCGCCGTGTCCGGCCTCTTCGTCGCCATCGGGCACGACCCCAACACCGAGCTGTTCAAGGGCCAGATCGACCTCGACGACAACGGCTACATCGTCGCCGGGCCGGGAACCGCCACGAGCGTCGACGGCGTCTTCGCCTGCGGCGACGTGGTCGACCACACCTACCGCCAGGCGATCACGGCGGCCGGGACCGGGTGCATGGCCGCCATCGACACCGAGCGCTGGCTCGAGGCCCGCAACCACGAGGAGCGGACGGCACCCGCCGGCACCTGACCGCCGGCGCTAGGAGGGGCGCACGTCCTCCGACGCCACCGGTGCCGGGGCGTGGGCGAGGGGAAGGCGGAACCGGAAGCACGAGCCGTGCCCCGGTACCGACTCCACCTCCAAGGTGCTCCCGTGGCGCCCCAGGATCTCGCGCACGATGGCGAGGCCGAGGCCGAGACCTCGCGTTTCCCGGGTGTTCGTCTCCCCGCCCCGGAAGAACCGCTCGCCGAGATGTGACAGCTCGTCGGTCGAGATCCCGGGTCCCTCGTCGGTGACCTCCACCACCACCTCGTCGCCGGAACGGACCGCCGTGATGCGCACCGCCGTGCCCGGCGGTGTGTGCTTGGCCGCATTGCCCAGCAGGTTCTCGAAGACCCGGTCGAGCATCCTGCGGTCGCCCAGCACCGGAAGGCGGGCCTCGGCGTCCACGGCGAGGGGGCGGTCGGCGAACAGCGGCGCCAGCCGCTCGGCGGCTCCCTGCGCCACGACCCCGAGGTCGATCCGCTCCCGCTCCACTTCCACGTCGCCGGCATCGAGGCGGGCGAAGTCGAGGAGCGAATCGACGATCTCCTCGAGACGGCTTGCGTTGGCGTGGACCCGCTCGACGAGCCGCTGCCGGGACGCCTCGTCGAGCGAATTCCAGCGATGCTCGAGCGTCGTCGTCATTCCGAGCACCACGGTGAGGGGTGTCCGCAGTTCGTGTGACGCCGTCGACACGAAGTCGTTCTTCAGGCGGTCGAGTTCGGCCAGCCGCTCGACCATGCGCCGCTCGTCCTCGAAGCGCCGGGCGTTCTCCAACGCCCGACCGGCCTGGGCCGCCAGGAGTTCGAGGGCCTCGACCTCCTCGGCCGTCACCCCGACGCGTTCCTTGCTCCCCGCTTCGAGCACGGCGCACAGCTGGCCCTGCACCCACACCGGCGTGGCGACGACGGCGCGAAACCCCGAGCCGCGAAGGTCGGGAGCGCCGTCCTCCACGTCGAGATAGTCGGCAACGACCGTGCGGCGGAGCCCGAGCACGCGCCCGACCAGTCCCTCGCGCGACGAGTGCACCCGGGTCGTGTACGAGGCGGGCAGCCCCCGGGAACGCACCACCTCGTAGCGGATTCCGTCGTCGTGGATCATGCAGAGATCGGCGGCGTCGAACCCCAGGCGCCCGGCAGCGTCGACCACCCCGGTGAGGACGCGGTCGGGATCGAGGACGCTCAGCGCACCACCCGCTCCCGCCACGGCCCCCAACAACTCGGCACGCCGGTCCGCCTCTGCCCGGGCGCGGGCGTGCGCTGCCATCTGCCCCATCAGTTCGCCGGAGAGGAAGCTGCCGAGGAAGGCCAGGACCGAGAGGATTCCGAGCCGCGCCACCACCTCGTCGGCCTCGATCCCCGAACCGGGGAAGAGGGATGCGTACGACACGGACGTGAACAGGAGCAGGGCGAGCTGACCGCGGCGGGGGTACGACGCGGCGAAGAAGACGGTCGTGAGCGCGTAGATGCCGAAGAGTGGCGAGTCGGGGCCGCCAGCGACCTCCATCGCGCCGGTGATGATGAGGATGTCGAGGACCGACCACGCGTACCGGAGCCCGTCGCCGATGCCGGCCTCGAACAAGCTGCGCCAGGGGAGCGAATGGACGACGCCGCTTCCCACGATCGCGATGAACAGCAGCGCGAAGTACACCGGGCGGTCCACGTCGGAGCGGCCGGGAAGGAAGGGATAGAGCGCCAGCAGCGGAATGATGAGGTACGTCGCGAGGACCCCCGCGCGTACCGCGCGCACGTGGTAGTCGATGAGGGGGTCGGGGCGAGCGTCGATACCTGCATCTTCCTCAAGCCAGCGCGGCTTCGGCACGGCGCGATTGGGAGGAACCGGGCATCACGGTCGCGATCGCCGACCACGGCGGGCGCTGGCGGGCGCCGTTAGGCTGCCCGGCCATGAAGATCGAACGCGTCGATGCGTGGCTCGCCCACTTCCCCCTCCCGCACGAATTCCGGCCCTCGTGGACGCCGGGCATCCCGTCCCGGAACGCCTCCGCGACGGTGTTTCGCGTCGTCACCGACGACGGGATCGAAGGGGTGACGGGAGGCCTGCTCGTCGCGGAGGAGGCGAAGGGCTTCGTCGACCTGCTGCGCGCCTATCTCATCGGGCGCGACCCGACCGACGTCGAGGCCATCCTGCGCATTCTGCGGTCGTCGACCCGCGTCGTCGGCTACCGCAGCTGGCACCTGGAGCCGGCGCTGTGGGACATCGTCGGCAAGGCGGCCGGGATGCCGGTGTGGAAACTCATGGGCGGGGTGCGTCCGCGAGTCCGGGCGTACATGTCGACCGGTGAACTCCGCTCGCCGGAACAGCGGGCCGAGGACGCCCTCGCAGCCCGGGAGCACGGCTTCACCGCCATCAAGCTCCGCTGCCGCTTCCCCACCCTCGCCGAGGACGTCGCGGTGGTCCGGGCGGTTCGCGAGGCCGTCGGAGACTCCATGGAGATCATGGTCGACGCCAACCAGGGCTGGCGGGTCGACATCTTCGACGACGTTCGCTGGGACTGGAAGCGGGCACTCCAGACCGCGCGGGCGTACGAAGAGTTCGGGTTGGCCTGGCTCGAGGAACCGCTCGACCAGCACGACTACGAGGGGTACGCCCGCCTCCGTGCCGCCACCACGACGCCCATCGCCGGCGGTGAAATGCTGTCCGACCTCCACGGTTTCCGCGATCACCTCGTGCACGGCGGGCTCGACTTCGTGCAGCCCGACACCTCCTTCACGGGCGGGATCTGGACGTCGCGCAAGATCGCCGCCATGGCCGAGGCGTTCGACGTCGGGTTCGCCCCCCATACGTGGACGCACGGCCTCGGCCTGGCGGCGAACCTCCAGGTCATCGCCTCCGTGCCGAACGGCGGGTGGTGCGAGTACCCCTACGACGCACCCGGCTGGGTGCCCGAAGCCCGCGACTTCATGCTCACCGAGCCCATCCGGGTCGACGCCGACGGCTGGATCACGATGCCGGACGCACCCGGCCTCGGCGTCGAGCTCGACGTCGACCGGATCGAGGCACACGGCACCGCCCTCTGACCGACGCACGGGCCACGAGCCGGGTACGGCGTCACCGCGAGCGGGAATGCGATCATTGGCCGTTCGGTTTTCGAAGCACGAGGCTGCCCGGCCGGCAGTCAAGGATCAAGGATGAGGAAAGGACACGACGTGGCCGAGGGCATCGTCACCCTGAACGACAGCACCTTCGACGAGACCGTCCGGGGCTCCGACAAGCCGGTCCTGGTCGACTTCTGGGCGGAGTGGTGCGGGCCGTGCAAGATGGTCGCCCCGGTGCTCGAGGAGCTGGCCACCCAGCAGGGCGACAAGGTGCAGATCGCCAAGCTGAACGTCGACGACAACCCGGAAGCGGCTCGCCGCTACGAGGTGCTCAGCATCCCGACCCTCATCCTGTTCAACAACGGCGAGGTCGAGAAGCGGATGGTCGGCGCCCGTGGCAAGGGGCAACTCCTCGAGGAGCTTTCCGACATCCTCGCCTGAGGCCGCTCCGCCGCCGGAGCGCGGCTGGGGTATACAGGCGCCCGTGATCATCCCTGTGCGCATCGCGCCTGGCGATCGAGGCGAACCCGTCCGCGACTTGAAGCACCGTCTGGCGGCGCTCGGCTTCTCGCGTCCCGACGACGAGGCCGTCGACGAGTTCGGGGCCGGCACCGAGGCGAACGTGCGCGCCTTCCAGGCGCAGCGCCGGCTCCGGGTCGACGGCATCTGTGGGCCCCAGACGTGGGGCGCGCTCGTCGAGAGCGGGTTCTCGCTCGGCGATCGCCTCGTCTATCTCCGCTCCCCCATGCTCCGCGGCGACGACGTGGCGGAACTGCAGCGGCGCTTGAACGCTTTGGGGTTCGACGCCGGCAAGGAGGACGGGATCTTCGGCCCCGACACGGAGTCGGCACTCCGTGAGTTCCAGCGCAACGCCGGCATCACCGTCGACGCCATTTGCGGCCCCGAAACGGTCGCCTCCCTCGACCGGCTCGGAAGCGGCGACCGGGCCGGTTCGGTCGCGCTCGCTCGCGAGCGCGAATCGCTCCTCTCGGCCCGCCCGGGACTGGCCGGCCGCAAGGTGTTCGTGGCGGTCGAGCCCGGCCTGGAGACCCTCGCTGACGTCGTTCGAGGAGGGCTCGTCGAGGGGCGGGCGGCCGTGGTGCTCGAGGTGGCCGGCGACGACCAGTCGGCCCTCGCCGCCGAGGCCAATCGCTTCGAGGCCGATCTCGTGGTGGTCCTCCGCCTCGGCGACGCCCCCGTCCCGACCTGCGCCTTCTACGAGTCGGGCGCCTTCCGCTCCGAGCGTGGGCATCGGGCCGCGGCCTGCGTGCTCGAAGCGGTGGCCGAGGTGGTCGGCGGCCCGCCGGCGGAGCCGCTCGGGCGCACGGATGCCGTGCTGCGCGAGACGCGCGCTCCCGCCATCGTCTGCGAACCGGTCGCCGCCGGTGATCCCGACGGGATGGACCTCCTGGTCACGAAGGCCAGCGACATCGGGCAAGCCATCGCCGCTGGGTTGCGTCGAGCCGCCGACGACCCGGCGGGCCCGGCGCAGGCCTGACGCCGTTACTGGAAACTTCTTCCAGTCTCGGCAGCCTCGGCGGTCTCCTGGAGGACGATCAGGCGGTAGATGCGCTCGAGGTCCTCGAG
>DATLFW010000259.1:0-2825 GCA_035540775.1 Acidimicrobiia bacterium | reverse complement strand
GGACCGCGTTGCGCCACCGGGTCCATCGCCACCACCTGCGGGGTTCGGTCACGTGCGCTCTCCTGTTGCTCCGGGCGCGGTCACGGCACGGGTGCTGCGTTCCGGCGGGCTGACGGCCGGAACAATACCGAAGCGCCGTTCGCGTGGGGCAACTCTGCCTGGGGAGATCGCCCGGACGTACCGAACGCTCCGGCTCCTGGGCCCGACAACTGCGGCATAGCGACGAAAACTGCACCCAGAAGCCGGTCGGCGAGCGGCGGGCCGGTCAGAAGCCGAGGCGATCGAGGGCGTGGTCGCGCCGCTGCCAATCGCGCTCGACCTTCACCCTCGTCTCCAGGAACACCTTGGTCCCGAACAGGACCTCGAGTTCCTGACGGGCCTTGGTGCCGACCCGCTTGATCATCTCGCCACCCTTGCCGATCACGATCGCCTTCTGGCTCGATCGCTCGACGAGCACCACCGCCGAGATCGCCAGGACGTCGTTGTCGCGCTCCTCGATGTCGTCGACGACCACGGCGATCGAGTGCGGCAGTTCTTCCCGGGTGACCTCGAGCAGCTTCTCCCGCACGATCTCCGCCGCCACGAACGCCTCGGGGTGGTCGGTGACGACCCCCTCCGGGTAGTAGCGCGGGCCCTCGGGAAGGTGGCCCATCAACTGGTCGACGAGGAGGCCGACGCCGTCGCCGGTCCGGGCCGACAGGGGGACGAAGGCTTCGAACTCACCGAGCTCCTGGACCGCCTCGAGCTGGGCAGCGATCTGTGCAGGCGAGGCGACGTCGACCTTGTTCACGACGACGACGGTCGGCGTGCGCACTTCCTGGACGTGCTCGGCGATGAACGTGTCGCCGGGACCGACGGGTGCGGTGGCATCGATCATGAAACAGACGGCGTCCACCTCTCCCAGCGTGTCGAGCGCCTGGCGATTCAGCCGCTCCCCGAGTCGAGTCCTCGGCCGGTGGATGCCCGGGGTGTCGATGAAGACGGCCTGGGCGGCGTCCGTCGTCAAGACGGCACGGATCTGGTTGCGCGTCGTCTGCGGCTTGTCGGAGACGATCGACACCTTGCGGTCGACGAGGCGGTTCACGAGCGTCGACTTCCCGACGTTGGGGCGACCGAGGAGGGCGACGAACCCCGAGCGGAAGTGGTCGCCGGAGGCGAACGGGTCGCCGGTCACGCTGGGTGCGAGGCGTCGGCCCGGGACGGCTCGGCTCGCACGCGCACGCTGACGATTCGCCGGCCCTGCACGCGCTCCGTCTCGAACTCGATGCCCTGGAACGTGACCGCCTCGCCCTCGGCGGGGACGTGACCGACGAGGTCGAAGACCAACCCCCCGACGGTGTCCCACTCGCCGTCGGGCAACTCCACACCGAGGAGGTCGTTGATCTCGTCGATCGGCGTGCGCCCCGCCACCCGCAGGACGCCGTCACCGAGGTCTTCGACGCGGGGCTCCTCGATGTCGTACTCGTCCTCGATCTCGCCCACGATCTCCTCGAGCAGGTCCTCGAGCGTGACGAGCCCGGCGATGTCGCCGTACTCGTCGACGGCGATCGCCATGTGGAACTTCCGGGTCTGCATCTCTCGCAAGAGCTCGGCGACCCGCTTCTGTTCGGGGACGAAGACGGCCTTACGCATGACGTCGGTGACCCGCCGCGACCCGCCGCCCCGCCGAGCCGAGCGGAAGAGGTCCTTCACGTAGACGAGGCCGATCACGTTGTCGGGGGTGTCGCCGTGCACGGGCAGCCGCGAATATCCGGCGGGGATGGCGACGTCGAGGGCGGCGTCGACGGTGGCGTCGGCGTCGACGGCGACCATGTCGGTGCGTGGCACCATCACCTCGCGGACGATGGTGTCGCCGAACTCGAAGATCGAATGGATGAGCTGTTGCTCCTCGGGGTCGATCTCGCCGTCACCGCCCGCCTCCGTCGGCGTCTCCCCCTCCTCCGACTCGGAGGCAGACGACGCACCGTTCGACCGCCGCGTCGGGATGGCGGTCTTCACGGCGGCGAGCGCGGTGAGCGGACGAACGCGCCCGAGCGCCGCCACCGGGGCGGCCGCCATGCGGGCGGTGGCGTCGGGATACCGGGCCGCCACCCGCCTCGGCAGCAGTTCACCGATCACCAGCACCACGACGATCAGGCCGGCGGCGGCGGCAGCCGCACCGCCGGCGCCGCCTTGCCGCCACCCGACGACGGCGACAAGCACCCAGGCCGTGGCGCGCGCCGCCGACCGCACGAGCGCGGCGGCACCGAGGGCGGGCTCTGGAGCCTCGAGGACACGCGCCAGACGGGCTGCCCCCCGGCGCCCTTCTTCGGCCCAGGCGAGAGCGCGGATGCGCGACGTGCTCGACACCGCCGATTCGGCCGCCACGACGAAGGCGGACCCCACCACCAAGGCGGCAGCGAGGATCACGGCCCAGAAATCACCCGTCTCCATCGGCGCCTAGCCCTCGCGCCACCGGCGGAAGCGTTCGAGCATCGCCTGCTCCCGCCGCCGCATCTCGGCCGCCTCCTCGTCGTCCTCGTGGTCGTACTCGAGGAGGTGCAGGACGCCGTGCACGACGAGGAGGTCGAGTTCGTCGTGCACGGATTGTCCTCGCTCGGCGGCCTGGCGGCTGGCGACCAGCGGGCAGACGATGACGTCGCCGACGAGGACGGGAGCGTCGCTCGCCTCGGGCGGGCTTCCCGGTCCGCGCCCGCCCTGGTCTGGCTGACGGCCGCTCTCCACCAGTTCTTCGTCCATCGGGAACGCGAGAACGTCGGTCGGACCGTCGAGACCGAGGAAGCGCTCGTGCAGGTCGGTCATCGTCGACTCGCCGACGAAGGTGA
>DATLFW010000258.1:0-10196 GCA_035540775.1 Acidimicrobiia bacterium | reverse complement strand
CTTCCTCCTCCGCGCCCCGCTGATCGGGCACCCGTCCACGCCCGGCCGGACTGTCCGGATCGCGTCGATCGCGCACCGTTCCCATGACGACGACCACCTTGCGTCCCGTGAAGCAGCACGAGCACGTCCACCCCGAGGCCGATCTCCGGATCCACGTGGGCGATCTCCTCGCGCGCCCGGGCAGCCAGAAGGAGGTCGTCCGGACGATCGTCGTGCCGGGCCTCACCGTGTCGGCTGGGGGCGTCCGCGACGACGACCCGCTCGACCTCGACCTGCGGGTCGAGGCCATCACTGATGGCATCGTCGTCCACGGCCACGTCGCCGGCCGCTGGCAGGCCGAGTGCAGCCGCTGCCTGCAGGAGGTCGAGGGGCCGATCGAGGCCGACGTCCACGAGCTGTTCGAGCGGCACCCGCTCGAAGGCGAGACGTACCAGCTCGGCGACGACGAGATCGATCTCGAACCCCTGCTCCGTGACGCCGTCGTCCCGCAGATCCCGGCCGTGCCGGTCTGCGACGATGCCTGTCTCGGGCTCTGTCCGAAGTGCGGGGTCGACCGCAACGAGGTGCGCTGCGAGTGCACCTTCGACGCCCTCGACCCGCGCTGGTCCGCTCTGTCCCAGCTCGACTTCACCGACTCGAGCGACTGATCCGAGGAGATTCCCATGGCCGTCCCGAAGCGCAAGCTCAGCCGCTCGCGCACCCGCCGCCGGCGGGCCTCGAACTGGAAGGTCGAGATGCCCGGCCGCTCCACGTGCCCGCAGTGCCAGCAGGTGAAGCGCTCGCACGTCGTCTGCCCGAACTGCGGGTGGTACGGCGGTCGGCAGGCGATCGAGCCCAAGTAGGCCGGGCGAACTCGGAGGCGCCGGGGGCGGGCAGGAGGCCGGGCGATGCGTGAGGTCGTGGTCGCCGTCGATGCCATGGGGGGCGATCGGGCACCCGACGAGATCGTTGCCGGTGCCCTGGCCGCCGCCGAGGAACTCGACGTTGGCATCGTGCTCGTCGGCCAGGAGGAGGCCGTCACCGCCGTCCTTCCCGACCCGCGACCCCCGCGCGTGGAGCTCCTCAATGCATCCGAAGTGATCGGGATGCACGACGACCCGGCGGCGGGCGTCCGCCGCAAGAAGGACTCCTCGCTCGTCCGCTGCGCCGAGGCGGTACGCGACGGCCGGGCGCACGCGATGGTGAGCGCGGGCAACACCGGCGCCACCATGGGGGCGGCCCTGTTGCGCATGGGGCGCATCAAGGGGGTCGCCCGTCCCGCCATCGCCGCGCCGATCCCCGTGCCGGGCGGCACGCCGACCGTCTTCCTCGACGCCGGCGCAACCGTCGACTGCAGCCCCGAGTGGCTCGTGCAGTTCGCCCGGATGGGTGCCGAGTACGCCCGCATCCGCTACGGGATCGACGCCCCCCGCGTCGGTCTGCTCTCGAACGGCGAGGAGCCCGGGAAGGGTGACGAGCTGCGCAAGCAGGCGCACCCGCTCTTCGAGGCCCACGTCCCCGGCTTCCTGGGCAACGTCGAAGGGCGCGACGTGATGACCGACGCCGTCGACGTCGTGGTGACCGACGGCTTCACGGGCAACGTCGCCCTGAAAGCCTTCGAAGGCTCCCTCAAGATGTTCGTGAACCTGGTGTTCGGCGTCCTCGGCTCGTCCGACGAGGCGAAGCAGGCTGCCGAGGTCATCACCCCGGCGCTCCTCGAGGCCGCCGCCGACCTCGACCCCGACTCCACCGGTGGGGCCATGCTCCTCGGCGTCGACGGGGTCTGTGTGATCTCGCACGGGTCGTCGTCGGCCCGTGCCATCGTCAACGCCGTGCGTGTGGCGGCCGACAGCGTCGATGCGGGCATCGTCGGCCGGCTCCGAGAAGCGCTCGGCAAGGAAACCCGACCCATGGAGGCAAGTGCAGATGCCGGCTGAGACCCACGTCACCCACGGACCCATCGGGCGCGACGAGGTGTTCGCCCTCATCCGTGAGCGGCTCGCCGAGATCCTGGAGATCGACGAGTCGACCGTCACCCTCGAATCGAGCTTCGCCGACGACCTCGACGCCGACTCCCTCGCCCTCATCGAACTGGTCGAGGCGCTCGAAGAGGAGCTCGGCGAGCGGACCGTCGGTTTCCAGATCGACGACGAGGATCTCGGCGACCTTCGCACCGTGAGGGACGCCGTCGACTACGTCGTGACCCGGCTGGGGAGCGGCGATTGACCGACCGCGCGACGGCGCCGCTCGAAGATCGGCTCGGGTACCACTTCGGCGACCCGGCGCTCCTCCAGCGCGCCCTCGCGCATCGCTCCTACTGTGCGGAGCACCCGGGGATGCTCTCGAACGAGCGGCTGGAGTTTCTCGGCGACGCCGTCGTCGGTCTGGTGGTCACCGACCGCATGTACCGCGACGAGCCGGAACTGCCGGAGGGCGAACTGGCCAAGGCCCGGGCCGCCGTCGTCAGTTCGGAGGCCCTTGCTGGGGTGGCGACCGATCTCGGCCTCGGCGACTTCGTCCTCCTCGGACGGGGCGAGGAGCAGTCCGGAGGACGGCGAAAGACCTCGATCCTCGCCGACGCCATCGAGGCGGTGATCGGCGCCGTCTACCTCGACGCCGGGTGGGAGGCGGCCTCCAAGGTCGTCCTCACCGTTCTGGGTGATCGGATCACCGAGGCGACGAAGGGCCCGGGGGTCCACGACTACAAGACGCGGCTCCAAGAACTCGCCATCCAGATGCTCGACGAGGTGCCCCGCTACGAGGTGAGCGACAGCGGCCCGGACCATGCCAAGGAATTCGAGGCCACGGTGACGCTCGACGGCCAGCCACGCGGCACGGGCGTCGGGACGTCGAAGAAGCAAGCCGAACAGGAGGCAGCCGCCCGCGCGTGGGAGTGGCTGCGGGGACAGACGCTGGTCGCTGCATCGCCGGACACCACGGCGGATGACTCGGGGGAAGCGGCGGGCATTGGACAAGGGAGTGACCATGCCTGAGTTGCCCGAGGTGGAAGTGATCAGGCGCGACCTCGAGCGCGACGTCGTCGGCCGGAAGATCAAGAAGGTCGAGGCGAAGGAGATGCGTGCCATCCGGCGGCATCCCAACAAGAAGCACTTCGTCGGCGCGCTCGAGGGCCGCAAGATCAAGAGCCTCGAACGGCGGGGGAAGTACCTCCTCTTCACACTCGACGACGGCCAGACCCTCGTCGTGCACCTCGGGATGTCGGGGCAACTCCTCCGCGCCACGCAGTCGCGTGCGGCGGTTGCGAAGCACACCCACGTCATCATCACCTTCACGCAGGGCGGCCAGTTGCGTTTCCGCGATCCCCGGACCTTCGGCGAGATGTTCGTCGTGGAGGAGGGCGCCCTCGGCGACGTGCCGGAGATCTCGGAGCTCGGGGTCGACCCCCTCGAACAACCCTTGTCGTGGGACGACTTCGGCCGCATGCTCTTGGATCGGAAGGTGAAGCTGAAGGCGCTGCTGATGGACCAGAAGTTCATGGCCGGGCTCGGCAACATCTACTCCGACGAGGTGCTCTTCGGCGCCGGCCTGTCGCACGACCGCAAGAGCGACACCTTGTCGACGCAGGAGGTCCGCCGCCTCTACCGCGCCCTCGTCGAGACCATCCAGGAGGCGGTGAAGTACCGCTGGACGACGCTCGACGACAACGGGTACGTCGACCTGTCGGGGGAGCCAGGCGAGTTCCAGGACCACCTCCGGGTGTACGGGCACGAGGGCGACCCGTGCCGACGCTGCCGGCGCCCGATCGTGCGCCGCAAGGTCGGCGGTCGTTCGAACTACTTCTGCGAGGCGTGTCAGGTCTGAATGCCGACGCGGTCCGCCGCCGGGTCGTGGTCTTCGGCCACGTCCAGGGCGTGTGGTTCCGGGAGTCGTGCCGGCGCACCGCCGAGGGACTCGGCGTCGGCGGCTGGGTGCGCAACCGCCCCGACGGGACCGTGGAGGCGGCGTTCGAGGGCGCACCCGACGCCGTCGAGGCCGCCGTGGCGTGGTGTCACCGCGGACCGTCCCGCGCCGTCGTGGAGGCGGTCGAGGTGTCGCCCGAGGAGCCGATCGGCGAGCGGCGCTTCGAGGTGCGCTGAGCCGGTTCGGGTCGGCATTAGCATCGCCGCGTTTTCCGCATCCGCCACCCCTCGCAGTTCATCGTGCTCGTCTTCGCCGGCGCCACGCTGGTCGGGACGGGCATGCTCATGCTGCCGGTCGCCAGCGAAGGCCCGGGTGGCGCCGGGTTCGTCACCGCCTTGTTCACGGCGACGTCGGCCGTCTGCGTCACCGGCCATGTCGTCGTCGACACCGCCTCGTATTGGTCGGGCTTCGGCGAGGGGGTGATCCTCGGCCTCATCCAGCTCGGTGGGTTCGGCATCATGACCGCCGCCTCGTTGATGGCGATCCTCATCGCTCGCCGGCTCGGCCTGCGGCAGCGGATGATCGCCCAGGCCGAGACGAAGGCGCTCGACCTCGGCGACGTTCGCCAAGTCCTGAAACTCGTCGCCGTGACGGCGATCGTCGTGGAGACCGTGGTGGCCGTGGCGCTCATCGTTCGCTTCACGACGACCTACGACGAGCCGCTCCTCCGCTCGGTCTGGCTCGGCGTCTTCCACGCCGTCTCGGCGTTCAACAACGCCGGGTTCTCCCTGTTCCCCGACAACCTCATGCGGTTCGTGGCCGACTGGTGGATCAACGGCTTCGTCATGGCGGCCATCGTGATCGGCGGTCTCGGTCTCCCCGTGGTGCGTGAGATCCTTCGAGAGTGGAACATCCCGAGGCGGTGGTCGGTCCACACCAAGCTCACCATCGTGACGGCCGGCGCCCTCATCGCCGTCGGGTTCGCCGCCATCACATGGCTCGAGTGGGGCAACCCCGACACCCTCGGGCCGTTGGCCTGGCCGCACAAGCTCCTGGCTGGCCTGTTCCAGGCCGTCACCCCCCGCACCGCCGGGTTCAACACGGTCGACTACGCCGACATGGACGAGTCGAGTTGGCTCGTGACGACGGTGCTCATGTTCATCGGCGGCGGCAGCGCCTCGACCGCGGGCGGCATCAAGGTGACGACCTTCGCCCTCCTCGGCTTCGTGATCTGGTCGGAGCTGCGGGGCGAGCCGGACGTGAACCTGTTCGGGCGGCGATCGGCGCTCGGTGCCCAGCGTCAGGCCCTCACGATCGCTCTGCTCGCCGTGGCGGCCGTGGTGGCGGGGACGCTGCTCCTCCTCGTTCTCGACCCGTTCCCGCTCGGGCGGTCGCTCTTCGAGGTGACCTCCGCGTTCGGTACCGTGGGGCTCTCGACGGGAATCACGGCGGCGCTCAGTTCGGCTTCCCAACTCGTGCTCGTCGTGCTGATGTTCCTCGGTCGTCTCGGTCCCGCCACCCTCGGAACGGCGCTGGTGCTGCGGGCCCACGACCGTCGCTACCGCTTCCCGGAAGAAAGGCCGATCGTTGGTTAGGAACCTCTTCGGTGGCGTCGGGTCACCCGACCGCGGCGAGATGCTCGTCATCGGCCTCGGTCGTTTCGGCGGCGCCCTGGCTCGGGCTCTCGAGGCAGAGGGTCACGAGGTGCTCGGGGTCGACGCCGATCCCGAGATCGTCCAGATGTTCTCGAACATGCTCACGCACGTCGTGAGCGGTGACACGACCAGCACCGACCTGCTTCGCCAGATCGGCGCCGCCGACATGCACTCGGTCGTCGTCGGCATTGGTGACGTGGAGGCGAGCATCCTCACGACCGCCGCCCTCGTCGACGTCGGCGCCAAGAACATCTGGGCGAAGGCCGTCACCAACGCGCACGGCAAGATCCTCGAGCGGGTCGGCGCTCACCACGTGGTCTTCCCCGAGCGCGACATGGGCGAGCGGGTCGCGCACCTCGTCTCCGGTCAGCTCCTCGACTACATCCAGCTCGACGAGAACTTCGCCCTCGTCGAGACGAACGCCCCCAAGCAGCTCATCGGGCAGACGCTGGCTGACGCCGACGTGCGTCGCCGGTACGGCGTCACGGTCGTGTGCATCAAGCCCGAAGGCGCCGCCTTCACCTACGCCACGCCCCAGACCGTCGTCGGTCCGCGCGACGTGCTCCTCGTGGCAGGGGAGAAAGACCGGGCGGAGGGGTTCGCGCAGCTCGCTCCGGACGACCAGGCAGGCGCCTGACGCGGCGTGAGGGATCCGCGGCTCCCCGGCGGGCCGTCGTTACCATCCGCCCCGGAGGAGGGGCCTGACCGATGTTCGTCAAGACGCTCACGCTGAAGGGCTTCAAGTCCTTCGCCGACAAGACGACGCTCAACTTCGAGCCCGGGGTGACCGTCATCGTCGGCCCGAACGGCTCCGGCAAGTCGAACGTCGTCGACGCCGTCGCCTGGGTGCTGGGAGCGCAGGGCCCGTCGTCGCTTCGCGGCGGCAAGATGGACGACGTCATCTTCGCCGGGAGCGGGGGGCGCCCGGCGTTGGGGCGGGCCGAGGTCAGCCTCACGATCGACAACACGTCAGGCGTGCTGCCGATCGACTTCTCCGAGGTCGAGATCACCCGGACCCTCTTCCGTTCCGGGGATTCGGAATACGCCATCAACGGCGTGCCCTGCCGCCTCCTCGACATCCAGGAGCTGCTGTCCGACAGCGGCGTCGGCCGCCATCAGCACGTCATCGTCGGGCAGGGCCAGGTCGACGCCGTCCTCAACGCCCGCCCGGAGGCCCGCCGGGCGATCGTCGAAGAGGCGGCCGGAATCCTGAAGTACCGCAAGCGCAAGGAGAAGGCCGAGCGACGGCTCGAGACGACCGAAGGGTCGATGCTGCGCCTCCAAGACCTCCTCCGTGAGGTCAAGCGCCAGCTCCGCCCGCTCGAGCGGCAGGCCGATGCCGCCCGCCGCCACGGCCAGGTCGAGGCGGAGCTGAAGGGCATCCGCCTCCACCTCCTCGGTCGCCAGATCGCCCAGCTCGAGGGCAAGGTCTCGGGCAGCCGCGACGAGCGGCGAACGATGTCGCTGCGCGACCGCGAGATCCGCGACCGCCTCGCCGGGCTCGACGCGTCGGTGCTCGCCGTCGAAGAGACGCTGGCCGGGCTGCGCGACGAGCGGCTCGACGACGCCATGGTGCGGGCCGAAGCGCTGCGGGAGCGCACCCGAGGGATCGCCGCCCTCCTCGCCGAGAAGCGCGCGGGACTCGAGCGGGCCCGCCAGGCGGCGGCCGACGAGAGCGTGGTCGAGTCGCTGCGAGCTGAGGCGTCGTCGCTGCGCGTGCAGCTCGGCGAGGTCGAGGCCACACGGGCCGAGGTTGAGCCCCTGCGGGCCGAGGTCGAGTCGGCCCGCAGGCGTGCCGAGGCGGCCCGTGAAGCGCAGGAGCAGGCGTCCGCCGCCGAGGCGTCCGACCGAGAGGCGACCCTCGCCGAGGCCCGGGGCGAGCAGCGGGCGCTCGAACAGGGCCTCGCCCAGGCCCGCCGCGAACTGGAGCGGACGGCGACCGCCCTCGAGACGGCGACCGCCCGACACCAGGCGCTCCTCGACGAGGTCGCCGGCCTCCACCGCACGGCCGACGAGGTGGCCGTTCTCGAACCCGATCTCCAAGAGCGCCTCGCCGAGACCCGCCGCCTGCTCGCCGAGCGCGAGACCGCCCTGTCGGCGGCCGAGGAGGCTCGCCGCACCGCCGACGCCGAGGTCAACCGGTGGAAGGCGCGAGCCGAGGCGCTCGCCCTCGCGCTCGACGCCGCCCGGGCCGAGGCGGGGGCGGACCGCATCGAGGGGCTCCAGGGCGTCGTCGGCCCGCTCGTCGAGCACATCGAGATCGAAGAGGGGGCGGAAGCGGCCGTCGCCGCCGCCCTCGGGGAGGCGATGCGGGCGCTCGTCGTCGAGGACGCCGCCGCCGCCCGTCAGGCCATCGAGCGTCTGACCGAGGGCGACGTCCACGCCCTCCTCGTCGTCCTGGAGGGCGCCGACCGGGCAGCCCAGGGCCGGCTCGCTCCCCCCGGGGCGCGGCCCCTCGCCGACTGCGTGGCCGCCAAGCATCCGGGCCTCGGCGCCGTCATCGAGACCCTCCTCGAAGGCACCGTGCTCGTGGAAACAGGGTGGCGCGAGGCCCTCGAATTGGCGCTCGAGCATCCCCTGCTCACGGTCACCACGCCGGCCGGCGAGCGGTTCCGGCTCGGGGGGACGTGGCGGGCAGGCGCGGCTGCGGACGAGGGCGTCACCAAGGCGGCGCTCGAGGAGGCGTTGCGGCGAGCCGACGAGGCCGAGGTCGCCCAGCGAGCGGCGGAGTCCGCTCTCATCGACGCCCGGCGGGCGCACGAGGGCGTGTTCGTCGAGGAGCGGCGATTCGCCAAGGAGTTCGACGCCTGCCAGGCGCGCCGGGTCGCCACCGACGAGGCGCGCCGCCGCGTGGAGAGTGATCTCGCCCGGGCTGCCGAAGAATTGTCGGCGCTCGTCACATCCCGCGAGGAGTTGGCGGGCCGGGTCGAGCGCGACGCGCAGCGCCTCGACACGCTGGCGGCGCAGGTGGCCGCGCTGGCCGAGGTCGAAGAAGAGGTGCGCCGTCGTCGCGAGACGCTCGACACGGCGCGCCAGGAGGCCGACGCCGCCGCCGAAGAGCTGACCCGGCTCCGGGGCGAACTCGCCCGTCGCGAGGCGGCCGTCGAGGAGCGCCGGGCCGTCCTGCAGGCGCGCCTGGCCGAGGTCGAGCAGCGGCTCGACCGGGCCGGCGAGACCTCCGGCGAAGCCGCCGCCCGCATGGCCGACCTCGAGCATCGCGCCACCGCGTTGGCTCGCCTCGAGCGAGCCGTGCGCAGCCAGGCCGAGATGGTGAGCGCGCTGCACGACCGCTTCGACGAGGCCCGTCGGGCCCGGCACGAGGCCCGGCGCGAGGCCTCGGGTCGCCTGGAGGAACTGCGGCGGGAGCGGGCCGGGCTGGAGCGCGAACTGGAGGAGCTCCGAGAGCGGCTGTCACGCCTCGAGATCGACGACGCCGAGGCGAAGATGCGCCTGGAAGCGGCCGTCGACACCGTCCGTCGTGAGTTCGACTGCGAGCCCGAGGTCGCCGTGGCCGCCCCGGCGCCGGCCATCCCCGAGGGCACCACGCTTGGTGCCCGTGGGCGCGAGCTCGAGCGCGAGCTCCGCCTGATGGGCCCGATCAACCCGCTCGCCCTCGAGGAGTACGAGGCGCTGCGGGAGCGGAGCGTGTTCCTGGAGGAGCAGCTCGAGGACGTGAAGCAGACCCGGCGGGAGCTGCAGAAGGTGATTCGGGCCGTCGACGTCGAGATCACGAGTGTCTTCACGCAGGCGTTCGCCGACGTCGAGCGACACTTCGCCGATCTCTTCGCCCGGCTATTCCCCGGTGGGCAGGGCGGGCTGAAGCTCACCGAACCCGACGACATGCTGGCGACAGGCATCGAAATCGAGGCCAAGCCGTCGGGGAAGAACGTGCGCCGGCTGTCGCTCCTGTCGGGCGGCGAGCGGTCCCTGGTGGCGATGGCGTTCCTGTTCGCCGTGTTCCGCGCCCGGCCTTCTCCCTTCTACCTGCTCGACGAGGTGGAGGCGGCCCTCGACGACGTGAACCTGCACCGGTTCATCGAGTTGATCGAGGAGTTCCGCGACGAGGCCCAGCTGGTCATCGTCAGCCACCAGAAGCGGACGATGGAGGCGGCCGACTTGCTGTACGGCATCTCGATGCCCCCGGGCGGGTCGAGCAAGGCCGTCAGCGAGAAGCTCCGCGACCGCCAACAAGAACTCACGCTGCCCTGACCCCGTTCTCGGCCCTTTGTGCAGGGATATGCGCTGCTCCGGAGGCCAAGTTCGGGGGCGGCGCGTGACGGGGTGACGGATGGGTGACGAGACGACCGACGAGGTGCAGCCCGACGAGGCGTGGCCGCACCCCGAGGTGCCGCTCCACGAGTACCTCGGGGTCGAGTTCGAGCACGTGGGCGACGGGCGATCGGTGATCCGACTGCCACTGAGCGACCACGTGCGTGGCCTCGTCGCCCCCGTCCACGGCGGCGTCCTCGCCACCCTCTCCGACATCGCCTGCGGCGCCGCGATGGCCGGCTCCTTCGACCCGGCCGTCGAGGTGCCCGTGAGCGTCGACCTCCACGTCCGCTACTACCGCCAGCCGAAGGCGTCGCCCGTCGTCGCCGAGGCGACGATCGTCCACCGGGGCTCCCGCATCGTCGGGGTCGAGTGCTCGATCCGCGACGCCGACGGGCTCCAGGTTGCCCGCACGGCGGCCAGCTACATGAT
>DATLFW010000257.1:0-4512 GCA_035540775.1 Acidimicrobiia bacterium | reverse complement strand
ATGTTGGCGAGCAACGCCCGGTAGAGGCCGTGCAGCGCGCGGTTCCGCCGCTCGTCGTTGCCGCGGCGGACGAGCGCCTCGCCGTCTTCGACGACGATCTCGATGTCGCCCTCGACGTCGAGCGTCAGCTCGCCCTTGGGTCCCTTGACCGTCACCCGCTGGCCATCGAAGGACACGTCGACGCCGCTCGGCACGGGGATGGGCTTCTTGCCGATTCGTGACATGGCAACTACCAGACGTGACAGAGGATCTCGCCGCCGACCTTGCGCTCACGCGCCTCGCGGTCGGTCAGCAGACCCTGGTTGGTGGACAGGATGGCCACCCCGAGGCCGCCGAGGACCCGAGGGATGGAATCGGCCTTCGTGTAGACGCGTAGTCCCGGCTTGGAGACCCGCTTGATGCCGGAGATCGTGCGGCGTCGGTCGGACGTGTACTTCAGACGGACGCGCAAGACCTGGCCGGGGCGCTCGTCGGAGTTCTCGACGGCGTAGTCGTCGATGTAGCCCTCACGCTTCAGGATCTCGGCCAGAGCCGCCTTCAGCTTCGAGGCGGGCATCGTCGTCTCCTCGTGGAAGACGAGGTTGGCGTTGCGGATCCGCGTCAGCATGTCGGCGACGGGGTCGGTCATCGTCATCGGCGCACCCCCCTCACCACGAGGCCTTCTTCACGCCCGGGATCTCCCCGGCGTGGGCCATCTCGCGGAGGCAGAGCCGGCACAGGCCGAACCGGCGGAACACCGCCCGCGGCCGCCCGCATCGTGCGCACCGCGTGTACTGGCGAACCTCGTACTTCGGCTTGCGCTGCCACTTCTCGATCAGTGCCTTCTTCGCCACGCTTCCCTATCCCTCCGTCGAAGTCCGCCGGAACGGGAACCCGAGCGCCCGCAGGAGCGCCCGGCCCTGCTCGTCGGTCTCCGCCGTCGTCACGATCGTGATGTCCATCCCTCGAACGGCGTCGACGCTGTCGTAATCGATCTCCGGGAACATCAGCTGTTCCGTCACGCCGAACGTGTAGTTGCCCCGGCCGTCGAAGCTGTCGGGGTTGAGCCCCCGGAAGTCACGGATACGTGGGATCGCCACCGTGACCAGCCGGTCGTAGAACTCCCACATGCGGTCGCCACGCAGGGTCACTTTCGCCCCGATCGCCTGCCCCTCGCGGAGCTTGAAACCGGCGATCGACTTGCGGGCCCGAGTGACGAGGGGCTGCTGCCCCGTGATCACCCGGAGGTCGGCGACGGCACCGTCGAGCAGCGACTGCTGGTCGAGGGCCTTGCCGACCCCCATGTTGACGATGATCTTCGTCATCCGGGGGACCTGCATGACGTTGGCGAGCCCGAGCTCCTCCTGGATCGCCGGACGGACCTCTTCGAGGTACCGGCGCTTCAGGCGGGGCATGGACTCGGTCGTCGGAGCGGCCATCAGAGCTCCTCTCCGCACTTCTTGCAGACGCGCTCTTTGGTGCCGTCGGGGTCGATGCGGTACCCGATACGGGTCGGGCCGCACTTGCCGCAGACGATCGCCACGTTGGACGCGTGGATCGGCATGTCCTTGTCGATGATCCCGCCCTGCATCGTCGCCCGGGTGGGCTTCTGGTGCTTCTTGGCGGTGTTGACCCCGCGCACGATCACCCGGTTCCGCTCGGGGAGGACGCGCACGATCTCGCCCTCCTTGCCGAGGTCCTTGCCGGCGATGACCTGCACGGTGTCGCCCTTGCGGAGCTTCATCTTCATCACAGCACCTCCGGCGCGAGCGAGACGATGCGCATGAACTTGTGGTCGCGCAGCTCGCGCCCCACGGGGCCGAAGATCCGGGTCCCCCGAGGCTGGTTGTTGTTGTCGATCAAGACGGCGGCGTTCTCGTCGAAGCGGATGTAGCTGCCGTCGGGGCGTCGCCGCTCCTTCTTGGTGCGCACGACCACGCACCGCACGACGTCGCCCTTCTTGACGCCGGCGCCCGGCATGGCGTCCTTCACCGTCGCGATGAAGACGTCGCCGATGCCCGCGTAGCGACGCTTCGTGCCGCCGAGCACGCGGATGCAGAGCACCTCTTTGGCGCCCGAGTTGTCGGCGACCTTCAGCCTGCTTTCCTGCTGGATCATCGTGGGGCCCCCGTCACCGTGCCCGCTCGACGACTTCCACCAGTCGCCACCGCTTCAGCTTCGAGAGCGGGCGCGTCTCCTGGATTCGGACGACGTCGCCCTCGTTGGCGTCGTTGGACTCGTCGTGGACGTGGTACTTCTTCGTGCGGCGGACGATCTTCTGGTACCGCGGATGGCTGACGCGGTCGGTCACCTCGACCACCACGGTCTTGTCGGGCTTCGCCGAGACGACCGTCCCCACCCGCACCTTGCGCGGGTTCGGGCGAGCGTCCTGCGCTGCGCTGTCGTCGGCCTTCGCACTCATCGGGCTTCCTCTTCCGTCGTTGCCGCTGCCTCGGCGGCCTCGATCTCGCGCTGGCGGACCAGGGTGGCGATCCGGGCGATGTCGCGCTTCACCTGGCCGAGGCGGGCCATGTTGTCGAGCTGGCCCGTGGCGTGCTGGAAGCGCAGGTTGAACAGCTCCTCCTTCGCCTCGTCGAGGCGAGTGAGCAGCTCCGTGTCGTCGAGGTCACGGAGTTCTCGTGCCTTGACCATCACTCCTGCTCCTCACGGGTGACGAACTTGGTCTTGACCGCCAGCTTGTGACCGGCGAGGCGCATCGCCTCCCGGGCCAGGTCCTCCGGCACGCCGGCGAGTTCGAACATGATGCGGCCCGGCTTCACGACCGCCACCCAGTGCTCGGGGTTGCCCTTGCCCGACCCCATCCGGGTCTCGGCGGGCTTCTGGGTGACCGGCTTGTCGGGGAAGATCGTGATCCAGACCTTGCCGCCTCGCTTGATGTAACGGGTCATGGCGATACGGGCCGCCTCGATCTGCCGGTTGGTGATCCAACCCGGCTCCAGCGCCTGGAGCCCGTAGTCGCCGAAGTTGATGCGCGTGTGACCCTTCGACTGGCCGCGCATCCGGCCCCGCTGCACCTTGCGGTGACGGACCTTCCTGGGCATGAGCATCGTGCGTCAGTCCCTCTACTCGTCGCCGGTCCGGAAATGCGGAGCTTCCTGGTGCTCCTTGCGGAACCGGCGCTCGATCTCTTCTTCCTCATCGAGCAGACGCTCGGTGCGCTCGTCGGCCTCGAGCTTCACCTCGTGGTCCTCGAAGCCCTCGGGCGGCGTCGGGGCGGCCTCGGCCTCCGCCGCGACCTCCGCTCCCTCCGCTCTCTCCTCGACCGCGGGGGCCGCCTCGGCAGCAACCGGCTCCTCGGTCGGCGCAGCTGCCGGCGCCTCCTCGCTCGGGCGGCGGCCACCACCGGCACGGATCACCCGGCGCGGGCGGCCCTCGCCGGCCGACTCGCCGACGGCCATGGCGGCTTCCTTCTGGATCTTGTCCTCGGCGGCGGCCTTGTAGGGCAGGATGTCGCCCTTGTAGACCCACACCTTCACACCGATGCGGCCTTGGGTGGTGCGCGCCTCGGCGAACCCGTAGTCGACGTCGGCGCGGAGCGTGTGGAGCGGGACGCGTCCCTCCCGGTACCACTCGCGGCGGGCCATCTCAGCGCCACCGAGGCGGCCGGAACACTGCACCCGGATCCCCTGGGCACCGGCGCGCATGGCGGTCTGGACGCAGCGCTTCATGGCGCGCCGGAAGGCGACGCGGCCGGCCAGCTGGTCGGCGACGCTCTGGGCCAGGAGGGTGGCGTCGAGCTCGGGCTGCTTGACCTCTTGGATGTTGAGCTGCACCTGCGGGTTGCCCGTGATGCGGGCGAGACCCTGGCGGAGGCGGTCGGCCTCCGAGCCGCGCCGGCCGATGACGATGCCGGGGCGAGCCGTGTGGACGTCGATCCGCAGCTTGTCGCGCGTGCGCTCGATCTCGACCCGGCTCACCGCGGCGCGGTAGAGCTGGGCGTCGAGGTACTGGCGGATGTGGACGTCCTCCTCGAGGGCCTCCGTGTACTCCCGCCGATCTGCGAACCAGCGCGACTTCCAGTCGGTGACGATCCCGAGCCGGAACCCGTAGGGGTTGACCTTCTGACCCATTACTTCTCTTCCTCTTCGGCGTTCTCTGCCTCGGGTGCTTCCTCGGTGGACGCGACTTCCTCGTCGGAGGCGGCAGGCTCCGCCTCGTCGGCCGGTGCCTCCTCGGGCTCGGCGGCAGGCTCCGCTCCCTCCTCCTCCGCCCTGGCGGAGTCGTCGTCGGGAGCCACGCCTGCCGCCTCTTCCACGGCTTCGGCCGACTCGTCGGCCTCGATCCCCGCTTCGCTCTCGGCCGAGGGAGCCGCGTCGTCGGACTCGGCCCGTGCGGCGTCGGAGGGAGCAGCCTCGGCTTCCGACGACGACTGTCGGGGCTCTTCGGAGGAGGCGGGAGCCGAGGCTGCTGCCTCCTCAGACGAGACGTCTTCCGCCGGGGCGGCAGACTCGGCCGGGGTCTCTTCCGCTTGGCGGCGGCGGGAGGCGGCGACGCGGGCGGCGCGGGAGGAGG
>DATLFW010000256.1:0-8065 GCA_035540775.1 Acidimicrobiia bacterium | reverse complement strand
CAGTGCGAGGCCGACGCCCGCCACGACGTAGCGACCGGCGGGGGCGGTGGCGAGCGGGCCCGCCAGGGCCAGGACGGCCAGCAGGGGACCGACGATCGCTGCCGCCACCGGCACGACCAGTGCCCCCCGCCGTAGAACGTTCCGCTCGGTCACGCCCCCCAAGATCGGCGGCGCGCCGGCGAAGTTGAGGTTCTGTTGACCTCGCAGTGTGAAATCTCGACGCCGCGCCGTGGCCGCCGCCGGGGCGTCTTGCATTCTGGGTACGCCCGCCTACCGTCCAGGGGGGTTGACGAACCCAGAATGCGGCGGATGGCGGGCGCTAGCGTGGCGGGGTGGCGCTCCTTCCGACCCCGCTTTCGATCGGCGGCACCACGACCGTCCGGAACCGGCTCTACCGGGCGCCGGTCCTCGAAGGGGCGGGCAACGGCGACGACGGTGCCGAGGTCTACGCCAAGGCCTTCGTCGAGAACGCCCGCCACGGTGTCGGTCTCATCATCCAGGGCAACTCCTGCCTCTTCGAGGAAGGGCGCACGTCGCCGGGGATGACCTGCGTCGACACCCGGGAACGCATGATGCGCCTGGCTCCGATGGTCGAGGCGGTGCATCGAGAAGGTGCGGCCATCTGGATCCAAGTCGGCCACGGCGGCCTGTACGCGATGGAGGCGTGGCACGAGCCGTACGCATCGAGGCGTTCGGGCCCGATCCTCGCTCCGTCGCCCCTGCCGTGGTACCTGCGCCCGTCGTTCCGCGGTGTGCCGGTGCACGCCATGACGACGGGCGAGGTGTACGAGATGGCCGCCAAGTACGGTGAGGTGGCCGAGTGGGCGCGAGAAGCGGGCTACGACGGCATCCAGCTGGCGTCGAGCAACGCCAAGCTCCTCGACCAGTTCCTCTCTCCCTTCTACAACCGACGCACCGACGAGTTCGGCGGCAGCCCCGAGGGCCGAGCGCGCATCTTGCGCGTGATCCGCGACGAGATCGGCCGGCGTGCGGGTTGGGACTACACGTGCACCGTGAAGATCCCGGTGGGGGAAAAGGCGCCGCCCTTCACCCCGAAGACGAGCTGGGACGAGGGCGTCCGGATGGCCGAGTGGGCGCAGGAGTGGGGTTACGACGCCGTCACGCCCGTCCATGTCTCCGTCCTCCCCGACACGACGCTCAGCCGAGGCGGGATCCCGCGGTCGATCTGGAACAACAAGGCCATCGCCGGGAAGCTGGCGGCGGCCTCACCACGCCGGGGGCGACGGGCCGTCATCAAGGCCGGGTACCTCCTCGGCGGGCTCGCCAGCCCGTTCCGTCCCGTCTGGAACCGGTCCCGGTTCGCGGCGGTGAAGGAGCGCGTGTCGATCCCCGTGTTCGCGGTCGGCGGCATCCGATCCCGTGAGGAAGCAGAGGGGATCCTGGCCGCCGGCGACGCCGACATGATCGGGATCGGACGCCCGTTCTACGCAGAGCCCGATCTCGCCGCGCGCTTCGTCGGTACGACCACGCACAGCAGTACGAACGGAGCGGAGGTGCGCTGCCGCTCGTCGAATCTGTGCGTTCCGGCCCAGATGTTGGGAATGAGAGGGGTCTGTTACAACCCCGAGGTGACCCGCGCCGTGGCGCGGGAGCGGCGAGGTTCGCCCCCTTCGTGACCGGGCGTCCTTGTCGGGTCGCTCTCGGTGAAGCACACTGTGGCCGAGGTCACACTCGGAGACGTGGGGGGACGCCTACGTGGAGAGAACGGAACCGGACCCGGGGTCGGCCACCGCGACGGCCCGGAGGAACGTTCTCTCCGTCCGCAATCTCGAAGTCGTCTACAGCGACGTCATCCTCGTCCTGCGCGGCATCAGCCTCGACGTGCCCGAGGGCGGGATCGTGGCATTGCTCGGGGGCAACGGCGCCGGCAAGACGACGACGCTGCGTGCGATCACCGGACTCCTCGACGTCCATCGCGGGGAGATCACGAAAGGGTCGGTGACGATCGACGGTCACGACGTCACCCACGCCGACCCGTCGTCGATCGTCCGTCTCGGCGTCGCCCAGGTCATGGAAGGCCGGCGCACGTTCGCGGAACTGAGCGTCGACGAGAACCTCAAGGCGGGCGCCGTCACCGTCTCCGATCGTGCACAGGTCAAGGCCAACTACGACCGGGTGATGGAGATGTTCCCTGTCCTCGCCGAGCGCCGCTCGTCGACGGCGGGCTACCTGTCGGGTGGCGAACAGCAGATGCTCGTCATCGGCCGGGCGCTCATGTCGTCACCGCGCATCCTGCTCCTCGACGAGCCGTCGCTGGGCCTGGCGCCGCTCATCGTCGAGCAGATCCGCGACATCATCGTCGACATCAACCGCAGTGGGACGAGCGTGTTGCTCGTGGAGCAGAACGCCACGATGGCCTTGTCCATCGCCGAGTACGGCTACGTCATGGAGACGGGCAAGATCGTGCGCGACGGCCGCGGCGACGAACTGCTCGCCGACAAGGACATCCAGGAGTTCTACCTGGGTATCGGTGAATCGGGTCGGCGCTCCTTTCGGGACGTGAAGTCGTACCGGCGCAAGAAGCGGTGGAGCGGATGACGGCACTCCTCGAGGTCCGCGAGGTCACGCTCCGCTTCGGCGGCGTTGCAGCCCTGAACGACGTCTCCTTCGACACCAACCACGACGAGCTGTTCGCCATCATCGGGCCGAACGGGGCGGGGAAGACCTCGATCTTCAACTGCCTGAACGGTGTGTACGACCCGCAGGTCGGGAGCATCCGCCTCGACGGCGAGGAGCTCATCGGAAAGAAGCCGACGGCAATCGCACGATTGGGCGTCGCTCGCACCTTCCAGAACCTCGGCCTCTTCATGAACCTCGACGTCATCGACAATCTCATGCTCGGCCGGCACATGCGGATGCGCACGGGGTTCGCCGCAGGTGCGGTCTGGTTGGGGCGGGCCAAACGCGAAGAGGTCGTCCACCGGCGCAAGGTCGAGGAGATCATCGACCTGCTCGAACTGGAGGCGTTCCGGCGCCAACCCGTCGGCATGCTCCCGTACGGCATCCAAAAGCGCATCGAACTCGGCCGTGCCCTCGCCATGGAGCCCCGCCTCCTCCTGCTCGACGAGCCGGTGGCGGGGATGAACCTCGAAGAGACCGAGGACATGGTTCGCTACATCCTCGAAGCCCGCGACGAGTTGCGGCTCTCGATGGTCCTGGTCGAACACGACATGAACGTCGTGATGGACATCGCCGACCGAATCCTCGCCCTCGACTTCGGCGAGGTCCTGGCGGTCGGGACGCCCGACGAGGTCCGTTCCGACCAGCGGGTCATCGAGGCCTACCTGGGAACGTCCGCCACGTGAAAGGGGTCGCACCATGACGACGACGCTCCACCCCCGCCCCGAGGCCGATGCCGCGCCGGACGGACCGGCCCACTCCCTCCCCGAACTGCTCGTCCGTCACGCCCGTTCCCGGCCGAAGGCGGCCGCCATGCGCCGGAAGCGCTACGGGGTGTGGGAGGAGTACACGTTCGCCGAGTACCTCGAGCAGTCGGCGAGGGCCGGCCTGGCGTTGGCCGAACTCGGCGTCCGCCCTGGCGACACCGTCGCCGTGCACAGCGAGAACCGCCCGGAGTGGGTGTGGGCCGACCTCGGCATCCAGGGCATCGGTGCCATCACCGTCGGCATCTACCCCACGAGCCCGGCCGCAGAGGTGGAGTACATCCTCGGGCACTCCGAGAGCCGCGTGCTGATCGCCGAGGACGAGGAGCAACTCGACAAGGCGCTCGAGGTCCGCGACCGGCTTCCGAACCTCGAATGGATCGTCGTGATCGATCCTCGCGGCGTGAAGGTCCTCGACGACCCGCGGATCATCACGTGGGACCAGTTCCTCCAGGCGGCGGCCGACCGAGACGTCTCGGAGTGGGAAGCGGGGCTCGCCGACATCACCCCCGACCGCTGCGCGCTCATCGTCTACACGTCGGGCACGACGGGGCCGCCGAAGGGGGCGATGATCAGCCACGCCAACACGCTGGCTGCCGCCGAGATCTTCCAGGCCGCCTTCCACGCCGGGCCGGACGACGAGGTCCTCTCGTACCTGCCCCTGTGTCACATCGCCGAACGGCTGGGGACCGTCATCAACGGCCTGTGGAACGGCTACGTCGTCAACTTCGGCGAAGGTGTCGAGACGTTCGCCTCCGACCTTCGCGAGGTGCAGCCGACGATCTTCCTCGGCGTCCCCCGCATCTGGGAGAAGATGCTGGCCACCGTCGAGATCCGCATGAACGACGCCTCGCGTCTGAAGCGCGCCAACTACCGGTTCTGGACGCGGATCGGGCGTCGGTTGGCCCAACAGCGGATGCAGGGCACCTTGGGTCTGGGCGGGCGCATGCTCGCCGCCCTCGGTTGGGTGATGCTCTTCCGCAGTCTGCGCGAGAAGCTGGGTCTCGCCCGCGTCCACACGGCCATCTCGGGCGCCGCTCCCATCGCACCCCAGGTGCTGGAGTTCTTCTGGGCGCTCGGCGTCCCAGTCCGCGAGGGCTACGGGCAGACGGAGAACACCGCCGTGTGCACCTACACCCCGGTGGACGACGTGAAGATCGGCATGGTCGGGAAGGCTCTGCCGGGTGTCGACGTCCGGATCGCCGAGGACGGTGAGATCCTCACCCGCTCGGCGGGTGTCTTCATGGGCTACCTGAAGAACGAGGCGGCCACGGAGGACACCATCGACCCCGACGGCTGGCTTCACACCGGTGACGTGGGCGAGCTCGACGACGACGGGTTCTTGAAGATCACCGACCGCAAGAAGGACATCATCATCACCTCCGGCGGCAAGAACATCTCCCCGTCGGAGATCGAGAACCTCCTCAAGGTCTCGCCGTACGTGCGCGAAGCCGTGGTGGTGGGGGAGAAGCGCAAGTACCTGACCGCCCTCGTCGGAATCGAACTCGACACCGTGGGCGACTGGGCCACGCGCCGCAACCTTGCGTTCACGACCTACGAGGACCTGAGCCGCAAGCCCGAGGTGCGAGAGCTCGTCTCCGAGGTCGTTGCCGGCGTCAACGAGCAGCTGGCGAGGGTGGAGCAGATCAAGGACTTCCGGTTGATCCCGAAGGAGCTCGATCACGAGGAAGGTGAGCTGACGGCGACCCAGAAGGTGAAGCGCCGGGCGATCAACGAGGAGTTCGCCGCCCTCATCGACGACATGTACGGGGGCTGACCGCGTGGATCGATTCCTCCAGCTCGTCTTCGAAGGCTCGGCGCTGGGTGCCCAGTACGCCCTCGTCGCCCTCGGATTCGTGGTGATCTACCGGGCGACCGGGGTCATCAACTTCGCCCAGGGCGGTTTCGTGCTGCTCGGCGCGTACCTCACCTACAACTTCGGGACGACATGGGACCTGCCGTTCCCGGTGGCCGTGGCGCTCGCCATGCTCGGCGGAGCGCTCGTCGGGGCAGCCACCGAGGCCCTGATCCTGCGGCGGATGGTCGGCCAGCCCGTGTTCGCCGTGATCATGATCACGATCGGGCTGCTGTTCATCATCCAGCAGGTCGTGACGTCGGTCTGGGGCTTCGACAACCTGAATCTCGGCGACCCGTGGGGGATCCAGAGCACCGAGCTCGGCGACATCGTGGTGTCGCACCGGGCGATCTGGACCCTGATCCTCGCCAGCGTCGTCCTGGCCGGGTTCTTCGCCATGTTCCGGTGGACGAACCTCGGGGTCTCGATGCGGGCGACGGCGCTCGACCAGGAGGCGGCGCTGGCGCAGGGGATCAGCGCCCGCCGAGTGTTCGCCGTCTCGTGGGCGATCGCCGGTGCCGTCGCCGCCCTCGCCGGGATCACGGTTGCCGCCGGGGCCGCCCAACTCAGCCCGGCCGTCGACCTCATCGCGCTCCGCGCCTTCCCGGCGATGATCCTGGGCGGTCTCGACTCGCCCGGTGGGGCCGTGGTGGGCGGCGTCGTCATCGGCGTCACCCAGCAGTTGACGGCGGGCTACCAACCGCTGCACGCCGAGTGGCTCGGCACCAACTTCCACCTGGTGATGCCGTACGTCGTCATGGTCCTCATCCTGCTGGTGCGCCCCTACGGCTTGTTCGGCACGCCGGAGGTGCACCGGGTGTGAATGCCCTGCTGCGCCGGTCGCGGCGCCACCCCAACATGACGGTCCGGTACGAGGAGGACCTGCGTCTCCTCCAATCCGGGTGGCAGAAGGTCGCCATCGTCTTTGCCGTCGTCGTGTGGCTCGCCGGCCCCACCTTCCTGTCCGACTTCCAGCTGCTCGTCCTCAACTACGCCGGTGCCGCAGCCATCGGGGCGGTGGGTCTGAACCTCCTTACCGGCTTCACCGGTCAGGTCTCGCTCGGCCACGCCTTCTTTCTCGGCGTCGGTGCCTACGCGGCCGCCCAGATCGGCGGCGAGTGGGACCTCCCCCTGGTCATCTGGCTCCCCCTCGCTGCCGTGGCCGGGGGGCTCCTGGGCGCCCTCATCGGGCCCTTCGCGCTGCGCCTCCGGGGGAACTACCTCGTCATCGTCACTCTCGGACTGCTCTTCCTCGGCGACCACATCTTCAAGGAGTGGGAATCGCTCACCGGCGGCCTCGCCGGGCGGAGTATCTCGCCACCGCTCGAGTTGGGGCCGTTCGACTTCTCGGGGATGGATCTCTTCGGCGAGACCTTCCGCCGCCAGGAAGCGCTCTTCTGGCTGATCTGGTTCCTCGTGGGGCTCAGCATGCTCCTGGCGAAGAACATCGTGCGGACGCGTCCGGGGCGCGCCATGCAGGCCGTGCGCGACCGCGATCTCGCCGCCGAGGTCATCGGCGTCAGCCTCGGGCGCTACAAGGTCGGGGCGTTCGCCATCTCGAGCGCCTTCGCGGCCGTCGCCGGCGCGATGTACGGCGCTGTCCAGCAGTACGTCAGTCCGACGGAATGGAGTTTGTTCCTCTCCATCCAGTTCATCGCCATCATCATCATCGGCGGTCTCGCCACCGTCTACGGATCAGTGATCGGGGCGGTCGTCGTGGGGGGTCTTCCCCGTGTGATCGAGGAGATCAGCCGCAGTCGCGACCTCCCGTTCGTGCAGGGCGACGCCGGGGGTGCCGAAGGGTTCATCTCCGTGTTCGCCTTGAACCAGGCGATCTTCGGCCTGCTCATCGTCTTGTTCCTGATCCTCGAACCGCGTGGCATCGCCGCCGCCTGGTTCCGGATCAAGGCGTACTTCCGCGCCTGGCCGTTCTCGTATTGACGCTTTTGGGAGGACACGACATGCGACAGAAAGGGGGGCGCGCGGCGAGGCCGCAACCGAAGGGGTAGCGTCGCCCGTACCTGGGTGGCACGAGGGACCTTTGACCGACCAACGGGGAGGACCACATGAGACGACCGAAATGGATCCGGCTGCTGGGTGTCGTCCTGGCATTGACGATGGTCGCTGCCGCGTGCGGCGATGACGACGACGACGCCGTAGATGCAGGCGGTGAAGGCGGGGGCGAAGAAATCGAAAGCGTTCCCGGGTTCGACGGCGAGACCATCCGACTCGGGGTGATCACGCCGACGACCGGTCCCGTCGCCGTCATCGGCAACCCGCTGACCGAGGGCAACAAGGTCTACTGGGAATCCGTGAACGCCCAGGGCGGGGTGGCCGGCCGGTACCCGGTCGAGCTCGAGATCGTCGACAGCAAGTACGACGCTCCCACCGCCGTACAGCAGTACAACCGCATCAAGAACGACGTCGTGATGTTCAACCAGCTGTTGGGCACCCCGATCGTCAACGCCCTGCGTGAGCAGCTCACCGACGACAACATCGTCGGTCAGCCCGCATCGTTGGACGCCTTCTGGGTGCGGGTTCAGCACCTGCTGCCGATCGGCGGCCCCTACCAAATCCAGGCGATCAACGCCATGGACTGGGTCGTGAACCAGGGCGGCCTCACCGGTGGCGGCGAAGGTGGCGGTGAAGACGAAGGCACCACGGGACGCGCCCAGGAGGACGCACCCGTGATCTGCTTCGCCGGTCACGACGACCCCTACGGCGACGCGGGCAAGGAAGGCCTCGACTTCGCGGCCGAGGAGCTCGGCTTCGAGATCGCTGCCGACGTGCGCTTCGAGGCAACGGC
>DATLFW010000255.1:0-2990 GCA_035540775.1 Acidimicrobiia bacterium | reverse complement strand
AGAGGAAGAACGCCAACGCGATGAGTCCGATGTTCACCCACGACGGCCCGCCGTCGCCGCCCTCGTCCTCGACGGGCGCCGGGACGTCGGCCCCCGCGTCGCCGAGCGTCTGGCGGATGGCCCGGGTGCCGACGACGACGGCGTCACCGGGGTCCCCCGCCCTCAGGCGGGGGATGACATGGTTGCGGAGGATGCGCCCCGACTCGATGTCGGTCAGCTCGTCCTCCACGCCCCGGCCCACCTCGATCCGGACTTCGCGGTCGCCATAGGCGACGACGAGCACGACGCCGTCGTCCTCACCCTCCCGGCCTACCCCCCACTGACGGGCCAGATCGATGGAGTAGTCCTCGATGGACCGCCCGCCTGTGGTCTCCACCACGGCCACGGCGATCTGGTGGCCGCTGCGGCGCTGGTAGGCGAGGAGCTCCTCGTTGAGGCGCCGCTCGACGTCGTCGGGGACGACCCCAGCGGCGTCGACCACAGGCGCGGAGAAAGGCGGAACCTCCTGGGCGTGGCTCGGGCCGATCGCCACCACGACGGCGGCCAGCCCCACGAGGGCGGCCCAGAGGGCGCGCCGGGTCACGGCGAGGTGTCGGAGGGCAACGGGTCGTTCTCGAGGTCGACCGTCGGAGCGTCGCGATCCTCGGGCGCCGTCTCGAACAGCACCCTCTTGTCGAACCCGAAGATGCCGGCGATCAGGTTGCGGGGGAAGCGCCGAATGGAGCGGTTGTAGTCGGTCACCGAACCGTTGTAGTCACGCCGCGCCTGGGCGATCCGGTTCTCGGTCCCTTCGAGCTGCACCTGGAGGTCGCGCACGTTCTCGCTCGAGCGCAGTTGCGGATAGTTCTCCACGATCACGAGGAGTCGGGCCAACGCCGATTGCTCGGCCTCCGACGCCTCGAGGCGATCCTCGGTGGAGGTGGCGCCGGCGTAGCGGCTCCTCGCCCGGGCGATCTCGCCGAAGATGCGCTGCTCCTGACCCAGCACGCCCTGGACGGCGTTCACGAGGTTGGGGATGAGGTCGTGGCGGCGCTGGAGCTGGGCGTCGAGGTCGGCGAACGACTGGTCGACCGCCGTCTCCTTGTCGACGAGCGAGTTGTAGGTGCCGACGAGCGGAAGGATCATCAGCAAGACGACGCCCACGACGATCGCGACCGGGATCAGCCAGCGGGGCCGGCCACGAGCGAACAGTTGTGCCATGGGCGGCACGTTAGCGATTTCGGTGCCTCGCACGGATCTGGAGCACGTTCGTTGTCGTAGAGACAGCGAACGTGCTCCAGATTCCGGAGTGCTGGGATGTGCGAGGTGCCCGGGGACCGGGCGCCGCGTTACGAGCAGCCGCTCGTGGAGCCGCAGCCGGTGCAGACGTAGCAGGAGCCGGCGGGCTGCATCTGGCCGCCGCAGGAGTAGCAGATCGGGGCGTCGATGCTGCGGGCCTGCGGGGCCGGACGGGCCGGGGGCTCGGGTGCCGTCTCCGCCGCCGGAGCCGGAGCCTCGGACACGGCCGGGTTGGCGGCGTCGAGGTCGAGTTCCGGGTGGTGGAAGTCGCCCTTCGCCTCCGGCGTCGTCGCCTCCTCGACGCCCGGAAGCGTCGGCTGGGTGCGCTCGTCGATGGTGAAGATGCCGAGCTCGGCCCGCTCGTCGTAGGGGATGTACTCGACCGCCAGGCGGCGGAAGATGTAGTCGACGAGGCTGCTGGCGAACCGGATGTCCTTGTCGTCGGTCATGCCGGCCGGCTCGAAGCGCATGTTGGTGAACATGTCGACGAAGGCCTTGAGCGGCACGCCGTATTGGAGGCCGTGGCTCACGGAGATGGCGAAGGCGTCCATGATCCCGGCCAGGGTCGAACCCTGCTTGGCGACCTTGAGGAAGATCTCGCCGGGACGGCCGTCTTCGAACTCGCCCACCGTCACGTAGCCCTTGCAGTCGGCCACCCGGAAGGAGAAGGTCTTCGAGATGCGCCGCTTGGGCAGGCGTTGGCGGACGGGCTCTTGGATGATGACCGTCTCCACGATCCGCTCCGGCTGCGCCGCCACCGGCTCGCTGGCCCCTTCCTTCTTCTGGGTGGCGAGCGGCTGGGCGACCTTGCAGTTGTCGCGGTAGATGGCGATCGCCTTCAACCCGAGCTTCCACGCCTCGATGTGGAGGTCTTCGACGTCCTCGACGGTGGCCTCTTCGGGCATGTTGATCGTCTTCGAGATCGCCCCCGAGATGAACGGTTGAGCCGCCGCCATCATCCGGACGTGCCCCATGTAGTGGATCGTGTTGTCGCCCATGGCCGTGGCGAACACCGGAAGGTGCTCGGCCTTCAGGGCGGGGGCGCCCACGATCGTCTTGTGCTCGTCGATGTAGTCGACGATCGCCTGCACCTCGTCCTCCGAGTAGCCGAGGGTGCGCAGCGCCCGCGGCACGGTGCGGTTGACGATCTGCATGGTGCCGCCGCCGACCAGCTTCTTGGTCTTGGTGAGGGCCAGGTCAGGCTCGATCCCGGTGGTGTCGCAGTCCATCATCAGGCCGATGGTGCCGGTCGGGGCGAGCACCGACGCCTGCGAGTTGCGCACGCCGTGGCGCTCGCCGAGGTCGCAGGCCTCGTCCCACGCCTGGCGTGCAGCGTCGAGCAGGTCGGCGGGGACGAGGTCCTCGTCGATCTTGGCCGCCTCGGCCCGGTGCTGGTCGAGGACGCGCAGCATCGGCTCACGGTTCTCGGCGTAGCCGGCGAACGGCCCCATGCGGGCGGCGGTGCGGGCGCTGGTGGCGTAGGCGTGCCCGGTCATGAGCGAGGTGAGCGCCCCCGCCCACGCGCGCCCCTCGTCGGAGTCGTAGGGAAGGCCGCGAGCCATGAGGAGGGCGCCGAGGTTCGCGTAGCCAAGGCCGAGCTGACGGAAGCGCCGGCTCGTCTCGCCGATCGGCTCGGTCGGGTAGTCGGCGTTGCCCACCAGGATCTCTTGGGCCGTGAAGACGACCTCCACGGTGCGCATGTAGCCCTCGAC
>DATLFW010000254.1:0-5839 GCA_035540775.1 Acidimicrobiia bacterium | reverse complement strand
CTCGTTGACGGTGTCGAACTTCAGCTCGTCGCGCAGGCGCCGGACGAACGCCACCGACACCTCCTGCCCGTACAGATCGCCGTCGAAGTCGAGCACGTACGCCTCGAGCAGCACCGGGGACGCACCCTCCTCGTAGAACGTCGGCCGGCGACCGAGGTTGAGGGCGGCCGGGCGGGCCACGCCCGCGTCGTCGACCAACATTCCGGCGTACACCCCTTCGGCGGGCAGGCACGTCTCAGCCGGAACCGCGACGTTCGCCGTCGGGAACCCGAGGTCCCTCCCCCGCTGGTCGCCGGTGACGACCCTCCCGCGCACCTCGTGTGGGCGGCCGAGGAGCCGGGCGGCCCGGTCGACGTCACCCGCCATGAGGAGTCCGCGGATGAGCGTCGACGAGTACGCCGCCCCGGCGTCGTCGTCGGCGACCGGAATGAGGTCGACGGCCTCCACTTCGAACCCCGATTCGGCCCCCATCGCCGTGAGAAGGGGCACGTTGCCCTGGCGCTGGAAGCCGAAGTGGAAGTCGGCTCCCACGACCACGAGCCGGGCTCGCAGCACGCCGACGAGGATCTCGCGCACGAACGCCTCGGCGGTCTCCTTCCGGCGCTCCTCGTCGAAGGTGAGGACGCACACCCGGTCGAGGAGGCCGGTGGCAGCGAGCAGTTCGAGTTTCTGGTCGAGAGTGGTGAGAAGACGCGGAGCCGATTCCGGACGCACCACCTGGGCGGGATGGCGGTCGAAGGTGACGAGGGCCGTGTCGAGCCGGAGAGCGTCGGCCCTCGCTCGCATGCGACGGAGAAGTTCGCGGTGCCCGCTGTGGACACCGTCGTAGGCGCCGATCGTGACGGCATGGCCCGTATCAGGACCGACGGGACCCGCGGGGTCGCGCAGCACCTCCATGCCCGCACTCTCCCACCAACCGGGGGGTGCGGGCACAACTTTCGCGGCGACCGCAGAACCTCGTCGGTCGTCGGTCCTTGCTCAGCCAGACGTCGCCATGACGACCGACGGCTTGCACGAGCGCCCCCGGCACTCGTAGACGGCGAGGAGGTGACCGTCGGGGCCGAGCACGGCGAACGGTTCCCCCTCTCCGACGGCCGGCTCCCCGGGGCCGAGCAGGACGGCCGACGGGAACACCGTGCCGTGCCGAACGGCCCGCGCCTCGTCGTCGCCCACCTGGACCCGGTGGAAGCCGGCGAGCATGTCGGCCGGCGACCGGACGGGGGCCTGGGGGTCGGCCTCGATCGCCTCGATGGACGAGGCGTCGGCGAGCGTGAAGGCGCCCGCCGAGGTGCGGCGGAGGTCGGCGAGGTGAGCGCACCCGCCGAGAGCGGTGCCGAGATCGGCGGCGAGCGCTCGGATGTACGTGCCCGAGGAGCACTCGACCGCGATCCGCGCTTCGGGATAGGCGGCCGGAGTGAAGTCGACGACCTCGAGGGCGTGGATCGTGACACGGCGCGGCGCCCGCTCGATCTCCTCGCCGGCGCGCGCCGCCTCGTAGAGCTTGCGGCCACCGACTTTCACGGCCGACACCATCGGCGGGAGCTGCTCGACGACGCCGACGAAGCGGCGCGCAGCCTCTTCCACCTCGGCCCGTTCCAGCGGCATCGCACGCCGGTCGAGCACCGTGCCCGTCGAGTCGAGCGAGTCGGTGGCGACGCCGAACACGACCGTTCCCTCGTACGCCTTCGACTGGGCCTGGAGGAATCGCAACAGGCGGGTCGCACGACCGAGACCGACGAGGAGCACGCCGGTGGCGTCGGGGTCGAGCGTCCCGGCATGGCCCACGCGGCGCTGGCCGTAGACGCGCCGGAGGCGGCCGACGACGTCGTGGGACGTCCAGCCACGCGGCTTGTCGACGACGACGAGGCCGTCGGTCACGCGGCCGGCGTGGCTCCGTTGGCGAGCGGGAGGGCGCCCTCGATGCGGGCGACGAGATCGGGCAGCGACTGGCGGCTGGTGAAGCCGGCAGCAAAGCGATGACCGCCCCCGCCGTGGTCCTGCGCGATGTGGCAGACGTCGACGTCGCCGAGGGAGCGCAGCGACACCCGGAAGGCGCCGTCGGCCTCCTCCTTCAGCACGCAAGCGACCTCGGCCTCGCTCGTCCGGCGGATGATGTCGATGAGGCCCTCGGTCTCGTCGAGCGTGACGCCGTGGTGGCGGAGGTCGTCCTGAGTCACGGCCACCCAGACGAAGCGCCGCTCGGGCACCAACCGGGCCTTGCCCAGGAGCTGCCCGACCATTTGCAGGTAGTCGAACCGGTGCTCCTCGAACAGTGACCGGTTGAGACGGGCGAGCGGAACCTCGTAGCGGAGGAGGTCGCGAGCGATGGAGAACACTTCCTCGCTGGTCGAGTCGTACTGGAAGCGGCCCGTGTCGCAGACGATCCCGGCGTAGAGGCAGACGGCCGCCTCGCGGGTCATCGGGAGCCCCAGTTCGTGGATGAGGTCGTAGACGAGGACGGCCGTGGCGGCGGCGTCGGGCTCGACGACGTTGAGCGTCCCGAAGCAGTCGTTCGACCGATGGTGGTCGAGGACCACGAGCTCGCGGGCGGTCTTGGCCGGCACGGCCAGCTCGCCGAGGCGGGCGAGGGAGCCGCAGTCGAAGGTGACCATGACGTCGGGTTCGGCGGGGAAGGCCGCCGGCGACGTGAGCAGGTCGAGGCCGGGGAGTTCGCGGTAGTGGGGTGCGACCTCGAAGGGTTCGGGGAAGGACGCCACGGAGTCGATACCGGCACCCAGGAGGGCGTGGTGGAGGGCGAGCATCGACCCGAGGGCGTCGCCGTCGGGGCTGACGTGGCAGGCGAGGGCGACCTGCCGGGCCGAACGGATTGTCTCGGCTGCGTGGCTGAGATCCCTCATTCGTGATCCTCGTGGAGTTCGCGGATGATCGTCTCGATGCGGAGCCCCTCCGCCATGGCGGGGTCCTCGACGAAGACCAGCCGGGGAACGTACTTCAGGCGCACCTGCCGACCCAAAGCGCTCTGGAGATCCCGTCGCACTGATTCCAACGCGTTCGCCGTGTCGAGTGTTTCCTCCTGCGTGTCATCGGACACGCCGTCGCCAACCTCCAGGGAATCGGCGGCGGGAAGGGCCGAGTAGAACACCTTTGCGTGCTTCAGGTCGGGTGCGACCTCGACGCCGGTGATGGTGACGAAGCCGAGCCGGGGATCGTCGAGCGCCTCGATCTCGTCGGCGAGGACCTCGCGTACGACCTCGTTGACCCTCGCCATCCGCGGGAATCGCCGCTCGCTCATGTGTCGGTCTCCACGTACCTCGTCTCGACGTCGAGCACCTCGACGTCGGGTGCCCCGTAGACGAACCGCTCGCACGCGGCGAGCAGTTCCTCCAACCGGGCATGGCTCTCGGCGACGATCGCCACCCCGACCTTGGCACGTTGCCACTGGTCGTGGAAGTCGACCTCGGCCACCGAGACGCGGAACCGGTGCCGGAGCCCCTCCACGATCGGCCGGATGGCCGCCCGCTTCGCCTTCAGGGATCGCGACATCGGCACGTGGAGGTCGAAACTCACCGCGGCAGCGTGCACACCCCCTATTGTCGCCGCCCCGGGCACGCGATTCGCGTCGTCGCGCCCCGCCGGACCACCCGTCTCACGATCATGGACCCCAACGCCTCCCCTGCGCCGTCCCCGACCGCCACGCCGGGAAGCGGCGGCGACGTCCGGCGCCTCGGCACGGTCGCCGCCGCCGTCGCGCTCCTGCTCGTGGCAGCCCTCGTCGCGCTCAGCGCCCTCACGGCGTCCGAGACGTCGTCGCCTCGCCGCCAAGCGGGAGCCGCCGACCGCGACGGTGGGTCGCCTCGGCCGGCCACCATCGTCGAACCACCGAATGCCGACCCGAGCGTCTCGACGACCCCCGCTCCCGGCGGCGACCGAGCGTCGCCGTTCGCGTCACTGGAGGGACGGGCGCGGTCCGTCGTCGTCAGTGGGTCCTTCCAGGGCCTGTCGACGGTGACGCTGCGGAGCGGGTCACTCGAGGCCGTCGGCGACGCCGTCGACGGATCGGGCCGCGCCGTCGGGCACGCCACGGTGCGGGTCGGCGAAGGCGACGTCGCCGTGGCGGGCGAGGGGCTGTCCCTCGGCGTCTCCTTTGCCCGCCTGACCCCGGACGGCACCGTCGTCGTCGACAGCGACCTCATGCCGGACTCCTCCCCGGCCGGCGACCTGTCGATTTCGAGTTCCGGCGCCACCCTGACGCTGTCGGGACCGAAGATCGAGATCGAGCGAGTCGATACGGAGACCGAGGAGTTCGTCACCGAGACGGTGCCCGGACCGGTCACCGTGCGGTCGCCCGCGTTCGTCACGTATTCGGGGAGCGAGGTCGTGTGGCTCGATCCTCCGGAGCGGATGAAGGCAACGGTCGGCTGGGTGTCGTGGGCCGGCGGCGGGTCGATCGAGTTCCAGGGGCACCGGTTCGAGCACGAGTTCCTGGGTGCGCGAGGCGACGGGCGGATCGAGCTCGTGCGTGCGGCGGGTGCCGTCGAGATCACGGGCAACGTGGAGGCCCGCCAGATCTGGACCGACGGGCACGCCCGCATCCAGACCGACGCTCACGTCGACGTGAAGTCGACGCCCGGCGAGATCACCGCCGGGGGCAGCGGCTGGTTCACGTGGGCGCCCACGAACGGCGGTGACTACGACATGGCGATGCACCGCATCGTCCCCGGAAACGCCGAGGGGCACTGGGTCGAACTCGCCCTCGACACCCTGCCCCGCATGTGGGGAGGTGAGGACCGGCCGCCGGTGGGCGGTGACACGACCGGGCTGCGCTACGACGACGGCGGGTTCTTCGACGCCGGCACCCAACCCATCTCGTCCATGCTGCGCCCCGGGAAGGGCGACGAACGCGACATCTCCGTCCACGTCCCGAGCGAGACCGCTCCTGGGCAGTACACCGTGGTGCTGCTGGTGGAGGGGAACTTCGAGACCGTGCGGGTCGAGATCCCCGTCACCGTGGTCGCCCCGACCTTCTGAGAGGCAACTCGGAATCTGGAGCAAGAAGTGGTCGCCATGACGCCTCTTCTTGCTCCAGATTCCCGGGTCAGGTGCGGGGGATCTCCCGCTCCTCGTAGGTCTCGATGACGTCGCCCTGCTTCAGGTCCTGGAAATTCTCGAGGCCGATGCCGCACTCGTAGCCGGCCGCCACCTCACGAGCATCCTCCTTGAACCGCTTCAGGGAGGCGATCTCGCCCTTCCAGATCACGACGCCGTCACGCAGGAAGCGCACCTTGTCGCCGCGCCGGATGACGCCGTTGGTGATGTAGCACCCGGCGACCCGCCCGACCCGCGGGATCGAGAAGATCTCGCGCACCTCGGCGTCGCCGGTGACGACCTCCTCGAACTCCGGCTCGAGCATGCCGAGCATGGCCGCCTCGATCTCCTCGATGGCCTTGTAGATGACCTCGTAGAGGCGAATCTCGACGTCGTTCTGCTCGGCGAGTTCGCGAGCCATGCGGTCGGGCCGCACGTTGAAGCCGATGATCGTGGCGTCGGAGGCGGCGGCGAGTTGCACGTCGTTCTTCGTGATCCCGCCGACGGCCCGGTGCACGAACGACAGCTTCACGTCGTCGCGCTCGAGCTTGCGGAGGGCCTCGGTGAGCGCCTCCAGCGAGCCCTGGACGTCGGCCTTCAGGATCAGGTTGAGCGTCGCCACCTCGCCCGCCTGGATGTGGGCGAAGATGTCTTCGAGCTTGGTGCCACCGCCGGCCACCGCCGCCGTGCCGAGCAGCTCCGCGTGCCGGCGTCGCCGGCCTCGCGCCTCGGCCACGGTCTTGGCGATCTTCTCGTCGGGAGCCACCCTCAACTCGTCGCCGGCCGTCGGGAC
>DATLFW010000253.1:0-2569 GCA_035540775.1 Acidimicrobiia bacterium | reverse complement strand
GCAGACCGCCGTGGAAGAACATCGAGGCGAACACCGAGAAGAGCAGGTTCTTGCCAGGGAAGGGTTGCGGCCCCGTGGGCGCGTCGCACCGCTCGGTCTGAAGTTGGTTGATGCCCACCGGTTCGAGCTGCGTCAGTTCGCACGGGACCATGGCGTGCTCGTAGAGGAAGACGAACTCCTCCTCCTGCGCCCGGGCGGCGTCGAGTTCGGTCGTGACCGACCACGACTGCGGCTGCACGAAGAAGAAGATGAAGACGTTGGCGGCGATGAGGGCGAGGGTGAGGACGGGCGTGCGCCGCGTCGGGTTCTGGTCGCGGATCGGGATGACCATGCGGGGTCGACGCTATCCTCCGGGCGCCGCCCCGCGACGATCCTCGGGAGGAGAGATGGCGCAAGGCTGGAGGCAGTACCTGGAGGCCGGGATGCAGTTCGGCGAGATGTCGCGCGCCCAGGCCAACAAGGTCGTTCAGCAACTCGTGCGCGAAGGGCAGGTCGCCGAGGAACGGGCGAAGAGCTACGTCGACGAACTCGTCGACCGCAGCAGGCGGCGCACCGACGACCTCACGAAGCTGATCCAGCGCGAGATCCGCAAGCAGCTCTCGGCCCTCGGTTTGGCCACGAAGGAAGACCTCGCTCGTCTCGAGCGCAAGCTCACGACCGGGGCCAAGAAGACCTCGGCGAAGAAGTCGTCGGCCAAGAAGTCGGGCGCCAAGGCGTCCTCGCCGAAGGCGTCCGGGAGCGGCGGAACCTGAGCCCCGGGGTGCGCCGGCGGCTCGACGTCGAACTCGTCCGGCGCCGCATCGTGACGAGCCGCGCCAAGGCGGTGTCGGCCATCGAGGAGGGTCACGTGCTCGTATCCGGCGCCGTCGCCGACAAGCCGGCCAGATTGGTGGCGCCGGGCGAACCGATCGAACTGGTCGAGGCACAGCCCTACGTGTCGCGCGGCGGGTTCAAGCTGGCGGGAGCGCTCGACCGGTTCGGGCTGGACGTCGCCGGGCGGTGGTGCATCGACGTCGGCTCGTCGACGGGCGGGTTCACCGACTGCCTGCTCCAGCGTGGAGCCGCGCACGTGGTGGCGCTCGACGTCGGACGGGGCCAGCTCGACTGGTCGCTCCGCCAGGATTCGCGCGTGACCGTGGTCGAAGGCGTGAATGTGCGGCGCGCTGGCGTCGACGACGTCGGCGGGCGACGCGCGGACGTCGTCACCGCCGACCTGTCGTTCATCTCGCTCACGACCGTCGCCGGAGCGCTCGTCGACCTCGCCGCCGAGGGTGCCGACCTCGTTCTCCTGGTGAAACCGCAATTCGAAGCGGGACGGGCCGACGTCGGGAAGGGCGGCATCGTGCGCGATCCAGCGATCCACCGGAGGGTCCTGGCGGAGCACCTCCGTGCCTTCTCGAACTCCGGTCTGACATTCGCTGGGCTGGCGCCCTCCTCCATCCGGGGCTCTGGCGGCAACGTCGAATTCGTGGCGTGGTGGCGGCACGGTGGCGCCGCTCCTGGGAACGTGGATGCGGAGGCGGCGATCGAGGCGGTGCTGGTCGAGGTGGAGGAGACGGGGGGTGAGCGGTGACGGCGGTCGGAATCGTGGCGCACCCGGGTCGCCCGCGGGCGGTCGACATGGCCCGGTCGTTGACGAAGCGGTTGACGGAAGCCGGCATCGAGGTCCGGATCCCGGGTGCCGACGCCGACGCGCTCGATTTGGCCGACCACGGTGTCGAACCCGACGCCTTCCCCGCAGGCCTCGACTTCGCGGTTTCTCTCGGGGGCGACGGCACCATGCTCCGCACCGTCGACCTGGTGTACCGGTCGCGAGTTCCCGTGATGGGTGTGAATCTCGGCCAGCTGGGGTTCCTGACCGGTGTCGAGCCCGACGAGGTCGACTCGGCGGTCGACCGTGTCCTCGGCGGCGACTACCAGGTCGAGGAACGGATGGTGCTGCGCGTCTCCGTCGAGTCGGAGCGGCCCGCCGGGGGGCCGTGGTGGGCGCTCAACGAGTGCGTGCTGGAGAAGGCCCATCCCGGGCGCCTCGTGCGCCTGGCCGTCTCGCTGGCGGGGGAGCGGTTCACGACGTACGCCGCCGACGGCATCATCGTCGCCACTCCGACCGGCTCGACGGCCTACGCCTTCTCCGCCCGGGGTCCCATCATCTCGCCGGGCCTCTCGTGCCTGTTGGTGACGCCGGTCTCGCCGCACATGCTGTTCGATCGTTCCCTCGTGCTCGGTGCCGACGAAGCGGTCGGCTTCGAAGTCATCGGTGATTCGGCGGTCGAGTTGACGGTCGACGGGCGGACGCTCGGGGAACTCGACGTCGGCGATCGGGTCGTGTGCGAGGCGGCCGAGGCGCCGGCCCGGCTGATCGTCTTCTCGCCCCGCGATTTCCACCACATGCTGAAGGTGAAGTTCGGCCTCGCCGACCGCTGAGGCTGCGCCAATCCGAGAGGGAGCGACGGTAGCGTCGCGGGCGACATGCTGAGCGAACTCCACGTCCGTGACCTCGGGGTCATCGCCGAACTCAGTCTCGTGCTTGCTCCCGGGATGACGGCGGTGACGGGCGAAACCGGCGCGG
>DATLFW010000252.1:0-12570 GCA_035540775.1 Acidimicrobiia bacterium | reverse complement strand
GTCGTGACCGCCTCCGTCGTCGCGCCGGGCACGCTCCGAGTCGGCGACGCCGTCGCCCGCCACTGATTCCCTCCGTCTTGGGGGACTTGTGTCCGCATCGCGAGCGGAAGTCCCCCAAGACGCGGGTGAAGCGGGGTCCCGGCTAGACGAGGGGGGACGCGGCGTCGATGGCGGTGTAGGCCCCGACGGCGACGAGGAGGGTGGCGAACGCCCGCAGGCTCCGCTCCGGGTCGAGGCGGTCGGCGAGACGACCGCCCGTCAGCACGCCGACGGCGGCGGCGATGCCGAAGGGGATCGTCACCTCCCAGTCGATCGACGTCGTCGCCAGCCGGCTCCCCAGCGCCGCCACCACGTTCACCGCCACGACGAGCAACGACGTCCCGATTGCGGTCGGCATGTTCAACCCCAACAGGAGCGTGAGGGCGGGAACGATGACGAACCCGCCCCCGACGCCGAACAGCCCGGTCATGAACCCGACGGCCGTCCCCGCCGCCACGATCGCGACGACCGTCGACCTCGTCAGGCCGCGTTCGACCGTCACCGCCGTCCCGCCGCCCGACGCCACGTCACCGCCATCGGGCACGTCGCCCGACACCCCTGACACGGCGGACGCTTCCCCCACCCTCGTGCACGTCGGGCAGGCGGTCAGCATCCGCCAGGCGGCGACGAGCACCAGCCCGGAGAACGCCAGGAGCAACACGTCGGGATCGAGGCGACGGTTCACGACACTTCCCACGATCGACCCGCCGACGCCGGCGACGCCGAACATCAGGCCGGTGCGCACCCGCACGCGACCCGCCCGGAGGTGCGGCTGCAGGCCGACGGCGGCGGCGAAACCGACGAGCACGAGGCTCGAGGTCGTCGCCGCCTGCGGATCCTGACCGGCGGCGTAGACGAGCGCGGGCACAGCGAGGATCGAACCGCCACCGCCGAGGGCCCCGAGGGAGAGCCCGACGAGGAACCCGAGCGGCGAGGCCAGGACAGCACGCACGTCGTTCCCGCTACCCGGCGGCCGTCACCGACGCGTGCTCGCGGTCGGTCGCTCCACTTCGAGACCGGCCGCCTGCCATGCGTCGAAGCCACCCTGGATCTCGGCCACCCGGGCGAACCCGAGCGATCGGAGAAGCGACCCGGCCGACGACGAGCGGTACCCGCCGGCGCAGTAGACGACGGTCGGGGCAGCGGGGTCGAGTTCGTCGGCCCGCAGGAGCAGCGACGCCAGCGGGAGCAGGCGGGCACCCGGAACGACGCCCTCCTCCTGCTCGCCCGGGTTCCGCACGTCGACGACCTGGAGGTCGTCGGCCTCGGAGCGCCAGGCGCCGAGGTCGACCGCGGGAAGGCGCGTCGACCGGGCGGCGAGCTCGGGGTGCTCGGCGAGGACCCGCTCGACGTCGGGGAGGTATCCCGCCACATGGTCGAAGCCGATGCGGGCGAGGCGCACCTTAGCCTCGGTTTCCCGCCCCGCCTCGGCCACGACGACGATGGTGTCGCTCGGACGGGCGACGTCACCGGCGTACTCGGCGAAGCGCCCGTCGAGCCCGACGTTGACCGACCCGATGAGGTGGCCGGACGCGAAGTCCTCGGGCGCCCGGCCGTCGATCACGACCGCCCCCTCACGGCGGAGCCGCAGCACCTCGTCGACCGACAGTGCGACGGGTGGTTCGTGGTCGTCGAGCAGCTCGTGCGCCCGACGGTTGGCGTCGGCGGCGAAGGCGAAATAGAGCGGCGCCACCGACTGGCCTTCGGTGACGGCCGCGACGAAGGCGTCCTCCGACATCGGCTGAAGTGCGTAGTTCCCCGCCCGCTGCTCGCCGATGGTCGACGCAGTGGCGTCGCTCATCGACTTCCCGCACGCGGACCCGGCTCCGTGAGCCGGGAACACGCGGGTGCTGTCGGGCAGCGTGAGGAGCTGGTCGTGCAGCGAACGGTAGAGGCGGCGGGCAAGGTCGTCGGCCGTCCAGCCCGCCGACGCCATCAGGTCGGGACGTCCGACGTCGCCGATGAACAAGGCGTCGCCGGTGAGCACCCCCCAGGGTGCGGCGTCGCCGGCTCGCTCCCAGACCACGACCGAGATCGACTCCGGGGTGTGCCCCGGGGTGTGGCGGATTTCCAGCTCGACCTCTCCGAGCGACAGCCGCTGCCCGTGCTCGAGGGGGTCGATCTCGAAGTCGGCCTTCGCCTCGCTGCCGTACGACACGACCGCCCCCGTCGCCCCGGCCAGTTCCAAGTGCCCGGACAGGAAGTCGGCGTGGAAGTGCGTCTCGATGACGCGTTCGATCCGGAGGCCGAGCTCGTCGGCGTCCTGCAGGTACTGCGAGATGTCGCGCTGGGGGTCGACGACGACCGCCCGGCCGGTGGTGTCGTCAGCTACGAGGTAGCTGAAGAGCGACAAGCAGCTGAGTTGGTACTGCCGGAACACGAGCACGGCGGACTCCTTTCGCACAGGAGAGAACGCTTGCCGCACCCCGAGCATGCCAGGCGGCGCTCGTTCCCTCGCGTCTTGGGGGAGTTATGTCCGGATAGCGCGCGGAAGTCCCCCAAGACGGCGGAGGGGGAAGGAGACGGAACGCCCAGGGCCCCGGCCGGGACGTCGCACCGACCGGGGCCCTGGACGCGGTGGGGCTTCGGGAGGGGTTAGAGCATTCCCCCGACGAGCTCGAGGAACGCCTTGACAGCGTCGCCGAGGAAGGCCGCCCCGGCCACGATCGCCAGTGCGATGAGCGACGCCAGGAACCCGTACTCGACGGCCGTGGCGCCGTCCTCGTCGGCGACGAGTCGGTGCGGCAGCGAACGGTGCGCCATGGAAACCCTCCCTCCGGCTCACCCGCTCCCATTCGGAGCGGCACTCGCTCCCATCGAGGAAGGGCCGGAGGATGCACGCCGCGCGGTCAGGAACGCGCGCTGTCGGGGGATTCTGCCCCGAACGAGCGTCAGCGCTGCCCGGACGGCTTGCGACGCCGGCGACGGGCCGGACGCCCGTGACCGCCGGCCCCACGCCCGTGACCGCCGGTCGTGCGACCGCGGGGCTGGCCGCTCCGGGCGCTCCCCTCGGGCCGGCGGCGTGCGTCCTGACGAGGAGCGTGGTCCCGGGACGGTCCCGCCGGGGTGGGTCGGACGCCCGGTCCACCCGTCACGCCGGCCGCTCCCGGCGCCTCGATGTGTGTCTCGAGGCCGAGCTCGCGCAACATCCGGTTGGCGTCGCGCACCTGGTCACCCGTGACGAACGACACCACGACACCCGAGGCGCCGGCACGAGCCGTCCGGCCCGATCGGTGGAGGTACGTCTTGGCGTCCTCCGGCGGGTCGTAGTGGATGACGCCAGCCACGCCGTCGACGTGAATGCCGCGAGCGGCGACGTCGGTGGCGACGAGAGCCTGCACCTTGCCGTTCGTGAAGGCCTGGAGGGCGCGATTGCGCTGCGCCTGCGAACGGCCGCCGTGGATCGCCTCGGCGGCAATCCCCTTCGCCGTCAGCTGGCGGGCGAGTCGATCGGCACCACGCCGGGTCCGGCAGAAGACGACCGTCGACCCCAAGTCGGTGAGCGCATCGGCCGTGTGCGCCATTCGCTCCGTCGTCTCGACGCGCCAGAAGAGGTGCCGGGCGCTGGTGATGTCCGGCTCCACCGAACCCACCTCGTGACGCACGGGGCGCTGCTGGTACCGCTCCGTCAGCACGGCGACGTCGCCGTCGAGGGTGGCGGAGAAGAGGAGGGTCTGACGCTTCGGAGACGTGGCGTCGAGGAGGCGCTTCACCTCGGGGAGGAACCCCATGTCGGCCATCCGGTCGGCCTCGTCGATCACGACCAGGTCGACGTCGCCGAGATGCACGTCACCTTGGCCGACCAGGTCGGCCAACCGGCCAGGGCAAGCGACGAGGACGTCGACGCCCTTGCGCAGCGCCGTCCGCTGCGGGCCGTACCCGACGCCGCCGTACACGGCCGCCACCCGGCGGTTCTGCAAGGCGACGAGCGGCTTGAGCTCGCGCTGGATCTGTTCGGCCAGTTCACGCGTGGGAGCGAGCACGAGTGCCCGGGGCCGGTGCGGACGGGCGTTGCCGACGCGCGCCGCGAGCGGCACGCCGAAGGCGATGGTCTTGCCCGAGCCCGTCGGCGCCCGGCCGCAGACGTCGCGGCCGGCGAGGGCATCGGGGATCGTGGCGGCCTGGATGTCGAACGGCTCGACGACACCCCGGGTTGCGAGGGCGCGGACGAGATCGGACGGCACGCCGAGGTCGGCGAAGGTCGTGGACATGCAATGACTCCTGTTCCCGCTTCAGCGGGTTCGTGGTTCTTCAGACGGGCGATCTGACTCGAGTCGCCGTCGAGAACAACGAGGAAGCCGAGAAAGTCGCTCCACGGCGGGCCCCGGGGATCCGGGTGGCCGTGCGCCGCAGCCAAGACAGACAGGCGCGCGTGCGCTTGTCGGAGAAGTGCGGTGAGTGCACCGTAGCACGAACTGCACCGGGCGGCTGCTTCCGGGCCAGTGGGCGGCGCGAATGCGGCCTGGTTGAATGGGGCGATGCCGACGAGGTTCCAGCTCGTCGCCCGGGCAGGGCATCCCGACTTCCTCTCCCTCCCGTGGGGTCGCCCCCTCGCCGAGTGGGACCACCCGGCCATCGTCGACATCGCCCGGGGTGTCGCTCGTCACGTCGTGCGCTTCGTCGACGACGGAGGCCAGGTGTACGCCCTCAAGGAGACGAACCAGCAGCGGGCCGAGCACGAGTACGCGATGCTGCGCGCCCTCGAGGAGGCCGCTCTGCCGTCGGTCCGGGCCGTGGGTGTCGTCACCGACCGCACCAGCGACGGCGGGGCACCGCTCGACGCCGTCCTCGTCACCGAGCACCTCCAGTACTCCCTGCCTTACCGCTACCTCTTCACGGGTCGCGGCGTGCCCGAAGCCCGCACCCGCCTCATCGACGCCATGGCCGCGCTCCTCGTTCGCCTGCACCTCGAAGGGTTCTTCTGGGGAGACTGCTCGCTCTCGAACACCCTCTTCCTGCGCGACGCCGGTGCCCTCTCCGCTCACCTCGTCGACGCCGAGACGAGCGAGCACCACCCCCGGGTGTCGCCGGGTCAACGGGCTCACGACCTCGACATCGCGGTCGAGAACGTGGCCGGCGAGCTGTACGACCTCGCCGCCCGTGACCGGCTCCCTTCCGACGCCGATCCGGCCGAGATCTCGGCCGACCTGGCGGCGCACTACGAGACGCTCTGGGACGAGATCAACCGGCGAGAGATCATCGGCCCCGACGAGCGCTATCGGATCGAAGAGCGGATGCGGCGCCTGAACGACCTGGGATTCGACGTCGACGAACTCGAGTTCGAGGCCACCGACGACGGCGAGCGCCTGCGGGTGGGCGTGCGGGTGGTGGAAGAGGGCCACCACCGCCGCCAGCTCGCCCGCCTCGTCGGCCTGGAGGTGAAGGAGAACCAGGCGCGGGCCCTGCTCAACGACATCGCCGCCTACGCCGCCTGGATCGAGCGCGAGACGGGCGAAACGCTCCCCGAGGCGGTCGCCGCCTATCGCTGGCTCACCGAGGTCTACGAGCCGATGACGGCCGCCGTACCCGACCCGCTCCGCAGCCGACGCGAACCAGCGGAGGTCTTCTACGAGATCCTCGACCATCGCCACGCCCTGTCGGAGACATGCGGCCGGGACGTCGGAAATGACGAGGCCCTCGCCTCCTACCTCGAGGCCGTGCTGCCCCAGGCCGCCGAGGAACGGCGAGTGCTCCCGGCCGAGACGGGCGAACTCCCGGCCGTCGGTCGCGACTGACCGACCCGGCCGGCGCCGGCGCGGTCAGTCCTCGTCCTCGTCCTCATCCTCGACGCGGTCGGAGTCACCCTCAGAGCCGAGGACGCGGAACTGCTCGTCGAGATGGACGTCGACCTGCCGACCGCCGTCGAGGGTCACCTCCACCTCGTAGAACCCCTCCTCGTCGCCCACCTCCGTGTCGGTCACGCGCCCTCCGCCCGTGTGGTCGAGCGCCGCCGCCGTGGCCCGCTCCAGGGCAAGGCCGATGATGGGCGGCTCACTGTCGTCGCCGCCGTCGACCGCCATGCCGATTCCGGCACCCCCGGCGACGACGGCCGCCAGAATCGCGGCGCCCACCATGGCCTTCGTCCGCTTCGCCATCGTGACTCCCTTCTCGCGTGCGGCGCTCGGCGCCACACCCCGTCGGCTCTCTCCCAGCATGCCGACCAGCGCCTGAGCCGGAGCTGAACACCTGAACGGGCGCTCAGGTCGGCCGTCACGGTCTGTCGCGCGACGGGAGGCGGACGACGACACGAGCACCGCCGAGCGAGCCCGACGAGATGGTGAACGTCCCGCCGTGAGCCCGGACCACCTCGTCGACGATGGCCAGCCCCAGCCCCGCCCCACCGGCATCACGAGCGCGGGCGTCGTCGAGACGGACGAACCGCTCGACGACGCGCGCGCGGTCGGCTTCCGGGATCCCCGGGCCGTCGTCCTCCACCACGAGGACGACGGCGCCGTCGCTCTCCCGGAGTTCGAGGGTGATCCGTGATCGGGCGTGACGAGCGGCGTTGTCGACCAGGTTCCGCAGCACCCGCCCGAGGGCCACGCGGTCACCCATCACCTGCGCACCCGACACGCGCCCGGCGTCGATCGAGAGTGCGCCGGTCTGCCGGAGCCGGCGCACCTCCTCGAGGACGGCGTCGTCGAGGTCGACCACGTCCTGGCGCAGGGAAAGCCGGCCGTCGGCCGAACGGGCGAGCAGCAGAAGGTCGTCCACCAGCCGCTGCATCCGCAGGCCCTCTTCGAGGACGACGCCCGCGAGAGCCGCGGTGGTCGTGCGATCCGGATGGGCCAGGGCGACTTCGGCGCTCTGGCGGATCGAGGCCAGCGGCGAGCGCAACTCGTGCGATGCGTCTGCCACGAACCGACGCTGGCGAACCTGGGCCGCCTCCAGGCGGCCGAGCATCCGGTTCATCGTGCGGGCGAGGCGGCCGACCTCGTCCTCGGCCGCCGGCTCAGGCACGCGGCGGTGCAGTTCCGACGCCGAGATGCCCTCGGCTTCCGAGCGCATCGCTTCGACCGGCGCGAGCGCCCGGCCAGCCACCCGCCAGGTCGTAAGGGCCACGAGAGCCAGAAGGGCGGGAAGCCCGACGAGGAGGAGGCGGGTCACGAGCTGCGTCGACTCGGCGACGTGTTCGATGCTCTGGGCCACGACGACCACGAGCTGACGTCCGTCAACCGTCGCCGACCTCGCCACGGCGAGGAACTCGTCGTCGTCGATGGCCGTCCTCACTCGTTCCACGCCGCCCGGACGGAGATCGGCCACCGGCGGCATGCCGGCGACGTTGCGGCTGGAACCCACCACCTCCCCACCGTCGACCACCTGGATCAGTTGCTCGTCGACCACGCCGACGGCCAACGGCGGGGTCTCCCCGCCCTCCAAGGACGCCGCCACCTCCCGGGCACGGACCTCGATGCCAGCCCGGGCGTCGTCCACGAGGACGTCCCGCATCACCAGGACCAGCGCGGCCCCACCGGCGGCCAGGGCGACGCCGACCACGGCGACGGCGGCGAGCGTGGTCCGCGCCCGCACCCCGCCGACCCGTCGCCACACCCGGGACGGCGAGGAACGCGGCTCAGCCACCGGCGTCCTCCAGGCGGTAGCCGGCCCCTCGGAGGGTCGAGATCTGCCGGCGCCCGAACGGCCGGTCGAGCTTGTTGCGGAGTCGGCCCACGTAGACCTCGACGATGTTGGGGTCGCCTTCGAACTCGTCGTCCCAGACGTGGTCGAGAATCTCTCGCTTCGACACGGTCTGCCCGCGGCGACGGGCCAGGAACTCCAGGAGCGACATCTCCCGGGCCGTCAGTGCGACCTCCGTGTCGCCCCGCCACACCCGCCGGGCGGCCGGATCCAGCCGCAGATCGCCCACCTCGAGCACCGCCGGTCGCTCGGCCGGTCCCCGCCGCATGAGGGCGCGGAGGCGGGCAACGAGCACGGCATACGAAAACGGCTTCGTCAGATAGTCGTCGGCGCCGGTGTCGAGCGCCTCGACCTCGTCCCACTCACCCTCCTTCGCCGTCAGCATCAGGATCGGCGTCCACACACCCTCGTCGCGAAGGGTGGCGCACACCCGGTATCCGTTGGTGCCCGGAAGCATGATGTCGAGCACGATGGCGTCGTAGGGGTGCTCCCGGGCCATCCACAGCCCGTCGGTGCCGTCGAAGGCGACGTCGACGGCGAACCCCTCGGCCTCCAGCCCCTGACGCAGGCCCTCGGCCAAGCGCCGCTCGTCCTCCACCACCAACAGCCGCATCCCGCCCTCCGATGGGAAAGGGAGACGCACACGTGACGCACACAGTGTGCCCGTATCCCAGGGTCGGTCCCTCAGCCTGAACACGACCTGAACGCCGGCGCGCCTCGTTCAGGCCGAGGTCAGTCGACGCGATGCATGTTCGAGACGGACCGCGACCGACCGCGAAGGAGTCGCCATGAAGCTGCGCCGACCGTCCACCAAGGGCCGCTCGCCGACGCTCGCTGCCTCCTTCGTCCTCACCGTCGCCGTCGTTCTCGGCGGCCTGGCGGCGTGCGGTGAGGACGGAAGCGACAGCGGCGACGAGCCACGCCGCTCGCTCCCTCGGGGCGACGAACCCGTCGAACTCGATCCCGCCGACTTCACCGCCGACATCGACCACCCCTACCTCCCGATGGAGCCGGGCACCCGGTGGACCTACCGCGAGGTCGACGAGGAGGGCAACGTCGTGGAGGTCGTGGTGGTGGTCACGACCGAGACGAAGACCGTCGCCAACGGGATCACGGCGCGGGTGGTCCGTGACACCGTTCGAGAGGACGGCGAGATCGTCGAGGACACCCGCGATTGGTTCGCGCAGGACGAGGACGGGAACGTCTGGTACCTCGGTGAGGACACGGCCGAATTCGAAGACGGTGCGCTCGTCTCCCACGAGGGAGCGTGGGAGGCCGGCGTCGACGGTGCCCTCCCCGGGATCATCCTCCCGGCCGATCCGCGTCCGGGGATGGCGTACCGACAGGAGTACCTGGCGGGCGAAGCGGAGGACAACGGCAGAATTCTGGCCGTCGGCGAGGACGTCGAGGTTCGCGCCGGTTCCTTCGACGACGTGCTGCGCACCGAGGACACCAACGCCCTCGAGCCGGACGTGGTCGAGCACAAGTACTACGCGCGAGGGGTCGGCCTGGTCCTCACCGTCGACGTGCAGGGCGGGTCCGGTCGGGAGGAACTGATCCGGGTCGACGACGCCCCACCGTCGGCGGGCATCGGGCCGCTGGGTCGTCCAAACTCGTAACGCCCCTCAGCCGCTCACGCCGGAACCGCCGAAGAGGCTCCGGTCGACGAGCGAGCGGAGCAGCCCCCGGGCCGCCGACGCCGACAGGCCCATGTCGCCGGTGAGCGTCGCCCAGGTGGCATAGGCGGTGGCCAGGTACGCGACGTCGACGGCTTCGGCGACGGGCACTCGGAGGTCGCCCGACCCCTCGGCCGCCCGGACCAGCGACCGGAGGCGGCGTCGCCGCCAGGTGCGGACCTCACGGACCACGTCGGCGACGACCTCCACGGCGAGGCTGTCCATCAGCACCCGGAGCCCGTCGCCCTGCGCCTCGTACGAGCCGGCGTAGGCGTCGACGAAGGCGAGAAGGGCGTCCCGCGGACCCCGGCCGTCGACAGTGACGCTCATGCCGACCGAGCGGGTCTCGGCCGCCAACCGCGCCAGCGCCGACGCGACCAGGTCGTCGCGCGACTCGAAGTGGTTGTAGACGGTGCGGACCGCCACATCGGCCCGCTCGGCCACCGCCTGCATCGTCAGGGCCTCGAGGCCCGACGCGGCGGCCACGTCGACGACGGCGTCGAGGATCTGGCGCCGGGTGGCGTCGACCTCCTCGGCCCGCTTGGCCATCGAATAGCGCCTCGGCATGCCACCAGTTTACATGCACGCCGATGTGTAATAAATTGCAGACCGTCATGCAGCCAATCATGAGAGGAAGCCCGATGAGTCCCATTCCGCTGCCCGCCGAGCGCATCGCACCCGAGACCTGGCTCGTCACGGAGCTGTTCCCAGGCATGCCGGGGGCGCACGTCCCGGTCCGGTCTGCCGTCATCACCGGCTCCGAGCCCGTCATCGTCGACACCGGGACGGGGCTCAACCGTCACGCGTGGACGGAAGCCGTGTTCTCCCTGGTCGACCCCGCGGACGTGCGCTGGATCTTCCTGAGCCACGACGACCACGACCACACCGGGAACCTGATGGAGGTCCTCGCCGCCTGCCCCGCCGCGACGCTCGTCGGCAACTGGTTCGAAGTCGAGCGCCTCCAGGGCGACCTCCCGCTCCCCCGCCACCGGATGCGGTGGGTGAACACGGGCGAGTCGTTCGTCGCCGGCGACCGGGAGCTGGTGGCGCTTCGCCCGCCCATCTGGGACTCCCCCTCGACCCGGGGTCTGTTCGACACCCGCTCGGGGGTGTACCTGGCCGGCGACGCCTTCGCTTCGATGGTGGTCGAAGGGGTGACCGACGCCGCCGACCTCGAGGACTCCCTGTGGGAGGAGACGTTCACGGAGATGAACCGCCAACTCTCGCCGTGGCACCAGTACCTCGACACGGCCAAGTACGGGCGGCTCCTCGACCGGCTCGAGGGGATCGGCGCCACCACGGTCGTCGGAGCCCACGGTGCCGTCCTCCGCGAAACTCGGATCGCGCAGGCATACGACATCCTGCGCCGTCTTCCGGACATGCCCGAGGTCGAGTGGTTCGGTCAGGACCACCTGGAGATGGTGCTGGCAGCCGAGCAGGAGCTGAAGGTGGCGAAGGCGGGCTGATCCGTCGGTTGACGCGTCATCGAACCACTACGTTGGAGGGGTGGCGAACGCACCCTGGCTCGACGAACGTGAGCAGGCCGCATGGCGCGGGTTCCTGCGGATGTCGTTCGACGTCGACGCCCGCATTCGGCGCCAGCTCCAGCGTGACGCCGGGTTGTCGGATGCCGACTACGCCGTCCTCGTGGCGCTCTCCGAATCCGACGACGGCCGATTGCGCATCACCGAACTGGCCCGCTTCCTCGCGTGGGAGAAGAGCAGGATGTCGCACCAGTTGCGGCGCATGGAAGGGCGCGGCCTCGTGGCCCGGCAAGAGTGTGAGACCGACGCGCGCGGCGCCTTCGCTGTCATCACACCGGAGGGCCGGAAGGCCATCGAAGCGGTGGCCCCCCTCCACGTCGCCGAGGTGCGGCGGTCGTTCATCGACCTGCTGTCCCGCAAACAACTGGACGCCCTCGTTGACATCGCCGAGACCGTTCTGGCCGGGCACGAGTCCGAGGCCTGCGACGGCTGACGCCGCCCATCAGGCTTCAGGCCCGTTGCGCGGGCCAGTCGACGTCGACGCCGTCCGTCGCTTCGGGACGGTCCTCGAGCCATCGGCGAGCGAACGGGCACCGGGGAACGAGGGTGAGCCTCTCCCTGGCCGCCAATTTCACGGCGGCGGTCACGAGGCTCCCCCCGATCCCCCGGCCACCCAGCGCGGCAGGAACTTCGGTGTGCACGAGGACGAGCCGGCTGTCGCCTCGCTGGTACACGAGTTCGGCGAGATGTCCCTCGGCCTCGGCGACGAGCCGACCCTCGCTGGGACGGTCGACCACTTCGACGCTCAACGCGTCGTCTCCCATGTCCGGCTCCTCCTCGCGTGTTGTCCTGATCCGGTCAGGCGTCCTGCTTGACGGCGGAGACCTCGAACTCGAGGACCACCTTGTCACCGACGAGGACTCCACCGGCCTCGATGGCGGCGTTCCAGCTGAGGCCCCAGTCCTTGCGGTTCACCTGGACGCTCCCTTCGAGCCCGACCCGGCGGTTGCCGGTCTCGTCGACCGCAGCGCCGTTGAACTCGACGTCGATCGAGACCGACTTCGTCGTTCCCCGGATCGTGAGGTCGCCGGTGACGCGGTAGGTCGCGTCGTCGACCGCCTCGACGCCCGTACTGACGAAGCGGATCTCGGGGTGGGCCTCGACGTCGAAGAAGTCGGCGCTGCGCAGGTGGGCATCGCGGTCGGCGTTGCGGGTGTCGACGCTGGCGGCGCGGATGGTGAGGTCGAGATGCGAACGCTCCGGCGCTCCGGCGTCGAAGAACCCCGAGCCTTCGAACTCGTTGAAGTGGCCTCGGACCTTCGTGATCATGGCGTGACGGGCGACGAATCCGATCCGCGAATGCACCGGGTCGAGAACGTAGGTGCCCGTCAGGGTGTCGGTGACGGAGGTGGTGCTCATGGCTTCTCCCTTTTGTTGATGCGTCAACTACCGTTCTGCCTCGAACATCGTTGACGTATCAACTATTCCCTCAGGAACGGGAGAGCTCTTCGCGGACCAACGGCGCCACCTTGGTGCCGTACAGCTCGATGGCCGTCATCATCTGGTCGTGCGGCAACGTCCCGGCGCTGTACTTCAGGTCGAACCGGGCGAGGCCGAGGGTCCGAGCCACCTTGGCAATCTTCGTGGCGACGGTTTCGGGCGAGCCCACGAACAGTGCGCCGTCCGGCCCGGCGGTGGCGTCGAACTGGGCGCGCGTGAGCGGCGGCCAGCCC
>DATLFW010000251.1:0-4665 GCA_035540775.1 Acidimicrobiia bacterium | reverse complement strand
GGGCCGCCGGGGGTGGCGGTCGACGGCGACGCTTCGGCCTGCGACGACACGGTGCAGTCGGGAACAATCGCCGGCCAGCCCTACCGGCTTGCCACCGACACCGCCACCGGCGGCCCGCCCGACGACCCCTCGAGGATCAGCTTGCCGCCCCAGTGGGTGGACCCCCGCTCGACCGCCACGCATACCCAGGTGTTGCTTCCGTCCGGTGCCGTCCGCAGCCGCACGAACGTCTCCCCCACGTAGCCGTCCACGATGGCCGCCGAACCCGCCCCGCCACATTCGTTCGATGCGTGGCGGATGTCCGGTAGCAGCGGGTTCTCCGGCAGCGGGCCGAGGTCGGGGGGTGAGCCGGGGTCGAGGATCGGCACCGCCCCACCGTCCCCCTCGGCGTACGTCGCCGTGAACGAGCAGTCGACCCCGAGATCGCAGGCGAAGGCCAGGACAACGTCGATCGACACCGGGCCGTCGACACACTCCTCGCCGAAGCACACCTCGCTCGTGCCCTCGGCCGTGATCGTGATGGTGTCGCCGGCCCGCGTGTATCGGCCCGTCATTTCGCCCGAGAGCTGTCCCTCAGGACCGTCAATCGACGCGTACGTCGGGCCGGCGACCACGACCTGGATGTCGCCCGACCCCGTGGCCACCGTGTCGTTCACGCCGGTGCCGAACAGCGCCATTTGACCAGCGGTCACCTGGAACCTGCGGCCGTCGACTGCCCAGGTCCCGCCCAAGAACCCCACACCGTCCCACCACGTCTTTCCGGGAAGCACCATGGAGTTCCCGCTGCGAGTGAGAACGCCATGGGTGAATCCGCTTCCGCGGACGTGATGAGCCTCGACCTCGGCCGACGCCGGATCCGCCCAGGCGCCGACCGGCACCAGCAGGCTCACCAAGGCGGCCGACGCCGCCCGTCTCCACCGCCTCCTTCTCGATGACCCCTGATGTTCCATGCGCACTCCTCACGCTCAGGTTTCCGGGACGGACCACCACCGGGCGCGCCGAGAAGGCCCGCGCGACGGCGTCCTGAAGGAGGTACACGCAGAACTACTCAAAAGGTGTCGCGGAAATCCGGAACTTCTGGAAGAAACTCCGAGTGCGCCCGGCTCGACAAGCCCGCGAACTTGGCCTCTCGAGCCGCGCAGAGCCCTGCGCAAAGGGCCAAGAACGCCGGCGGTCAGGTGCGGGAGAAGGGGTCTTCGGCGAGGCGGCGGATGTCCTGTTCGAGCGTCGCCAGACCCTCGATCTTCGAGACGCACAGCGACACGCCGGCCGCCTTGGCGTCACGCTCGAGGGCGGCGTCCAGGTAGGCGGTGTAGAGGATGATCGCCTGCTCGGGCAGCTGCTCCCGGATGGCGCGGGCGGTGGCGATGCCGTCCATGTCCGGCATCTTGTAGTCGGTCACCACGACGTCGGGCTGCGTCTTCACCACGCCCTCGACCGCGTCGCGACCGCTGGCCGCCGACCCCGCGATCTCGAAGCCCGACAACTCCAGCATCTGGACGAGCATGTCGCGGACCTGGTCGGCATCGTCGACGACGAACACCCGCACGGTCACGGGCGAAACCGTACACGGCCGGGCGGGTAGGGCGTGCGGACGCGGAACGAGCGGCCCCTGGGGGAAGGCCGCTCGTTCCTGTTGCTGGCTGGGGATGGCGCAGCGGGGGATCTGTCAGTCGAAGGCCCGCAGTCGGTCGAGCACCGAGGTGATCCGGGCGCTCGCCTCCGGGCGGGGGTCTCCCTCGCCTGCCTCCGGCGAAGCGGCCGCTCGGGGCCGCTCCACCGGGGCGGGCTCAGGTTGGCCAGCGGTGGCGGGAGGCGAATCCGGTGCGCTGGCCGAGGGAGAAGACGGGGTTCCGGCCGCAGGAATCGGCGCGGCTGGGGCGGGCTGGGAGGCGAGTTCCATGAACACCTCCGAGACGAAGATCGTCCCTTCGGCGTTCACGGTGACGCCGATGCCCACGTGCCGGAACCCCGGATCTACCAGGTTCTCGTAGTGGCTGGGCGAGTCGATGAAGGCCTGGTGCAGGGCTTCGACCGATCCACCCATCCCGACGTTCTCACCGAGGCGCTTCCAGTTCACGGTGATGCCGTCGGGCAGGTTGCTGTGCCAGATCTCTCCGGCCTCGGCCATCGTGTGGGACCAGTCCCGGGCCTTGGCCGTCAGCTGCTCGTGGACCGCCAGGCTCGGCAGCCCGTGGTCAGCCCGGAGGGAGTTGATGGCGGCCACGAACTCCGCCTCCTTCCCCGGGTCTCCGCTGAGACCGCTCTCCTCCGCCTGCACGGCGCCCGGGGTGAGGATCCCGGTCAGTGCGATGGCGGTGATGGCGACCAGCTTGCGCATTCCTCGCTCCGTCTCGTCTCGTCCTGCCTACGAGGGAGCGATGCGCCCCCGTTCGGCGGCCCGGCTGCCGTGCCTCCAGATCGCTCTGGAGGGGTAGGCCCGTGGCTTTGCGTCGCCGGGTTTCCCCGGGTTTGCCGTTTCGCTGGGTGGTGTTGCGTCCGTGCTGGGAGGGGGTTCGGCCCCGAAGAGTGGCGGCTTTAGGGGAATTTACCGCTCTCCGTGGTTTTTCCTGAGTCTGCCTGCCTGGGCGCCTTGTGAGAGAGGGATCGGCACCCGCGGCCCGCGATGTGAGGGGCCGAAGGACCCGAAATCCGGGCAAGCCGCGACGGGAAGGAGGCGCCGTTAGGATCGCCCGCCGTGAGACTTCCCGCCCGCGACCTCCCGGTGCTTGCGCACGCCGACGTGGTCGTGGCCGGCGGGGGGCCGGCCGGGCTCGGGGCCGCCGTGGCCGCCGCCCGCTCGGGGGCGTCCGTCGTCCTCCTCGAGCGCTACGGATTCCTCGGTGGCAATTTCACCGCCGCCGCCGTCGGCACCGTCTGTGGGCTCTACGTCCGTGACGGCGACGGCTTCGACTTCGTCACGAGGGGGCTGGCTCGGGAGTTCGTCGACGGATTGGCGTCGCAGGGCGCAGGGCTCGGCCCCGTCCCCTTCAAGGAGACGGCTGTCTTCCTCTACGTGCCCTGGGCGGCCAAGCGCCTCGCCGACCACCTGGTCACCGAGGCAGGCTCCATCGACCTCCTGCTCCACACGGTGGTGTGCGACGTCGTCGTCGACGACGGGCACGTGCGCGCGCTCGCCGTGGCCACCAAGCGCGGCCTGCAGGCGGTGACCGGGTCTGTCTTCGTCGACTGCACGGGCGACGCCGACGTCTCGTTCCTCGCCGGGCTCCCGACCGAGACCGGGTCCCCCGGGCTCCGCCAGCACGCCTCGATGCAGTTCCTGCTCCAGCACGTCGATGGTGAGGCGGCGCTCGACGGCATCGGCGCCCTCGCCGGTCTCATCGCCGAGCGCGGTCAGCACCTGTCACGCGACGGCGGTGCCCTCATCCCCACCCTCCGGCCGGGCGAGTTCATCGGGGCCATGACCCGCGTCCGCAATCCCGACGGCAGCCCGATCGACACCACCGATCCTCGCCAGGCGACGTGGGGAGAACTCGAAGGGCGTCGCCTCGCCGAGGAGGCCGCCGCCTTCGTGATCGAACACGTTCCCGGCTTCGCCGAGGCGTTCCTCGCCGACACCGCCCCCCAACTCGGCGTGCGCGAGACCCGTCACGTCGTCGGGGAGTACGTGCTGACGGGCGACGATGTCGTGGGGGCGGCGCGCTTCCACGATGCGGTAGCGGCGGGTGCCTGGCCGCAGGAGTACCACGTGGCGGGACGCGGCACCGAGTACCGCTTCCTGCCCGACGGCGCGTTCTACCAGGTACCGTTCCGGAGCCTTCGCCCTCATGGGGCACGCAACGTGTTGGTGGCGGGTCGCTGCATCTCGGCCGACCACCACGCGCTCGCCTCGACGAGGGTGATGGCACCGAGCATGGCGCTCGGACAGGCCGCCGGCACCGCCGCGGCCCTGGCGGTACGCGACGACGGCCTCGCCGGCGTCGCCATCGACGAAGTGCAGGACAGCCTGCGGTCACAGGGAGCGTTCCTGGAATGAACTTGGCCGACGTGCTCCTCCGGGCCGCCGATGCGAGCCCCGATGCCCGTGCCCTCACCTGGGCAGGCGGGTCGACGACGTACGCCGAGCTCGCCGATCGCTCGGCCCGAGTCGCCGGTGCCCTGGCCGCCGACGGGCGGCGTCCCGGTGACCGCGTCGGCATCGTGTGCGGCAACACCCCGGCCTTTGTCGTGGCCTACCTCGGCGCCCTCCGGGCCGGCGCCGTTGCCGTCCCGGTCAACCCGCTCGGGACGGTCGCCGAGGTCGAAGCCGAGTTCGCGGGCACCGGAACCCAAGTCGCGATTGTCGACCACGTCGGCCAGCCCGTCGTCGGGCGGCTGGTCGAGGAGGGCCGGGCGCACGGGCTGACGGTGGTCGACGGGGGCGGGTCCGGCTGGGAAGCGTTCACGTCGGCCGAACCCGCCGCCACGGTCGACCGGTCGGGCGACGACCCCGCCGTTCTCGTGCACACGAGCGGAACGAGCGGGCCGGCCCGGGCGGCCGTGCTCACCCACGCCAACCTCGCTTCCAACATCGACCAGATGCAGCGGCATCCCGGGATGCGCGTCGAGGAGGGCGACGTCGTGCTCGCCGTCCTGCCCTTCTTCCACGTCTTCGGCCTGAACGCCGTCCTCGGGTTGGGCCTCGCCACCGGGGTGGAGCTGGTG
>DATLFW010000250.1:0-2832 GCA_035540775.1 Acidimicrobiia bacterium | reverse complement strand
CATCAAGCCCGACGACCCCCACTACGACCTCACGCGGGAGTTGGCACACGCCATCGCCGAGCGCGACTGGATGGTCCTCACGGGCGCCGGCCCCGGCATCATGACGGCTGGCATCGAGGGAGCGGGGACGGAGAACTCGTTCGGGGTCAACATCCGCCTGCCGTTCGAGGCGGTGACCAGCGAGTTCATCGCCGACGACCCCAAGCTGATCAACTTCCGCTACTTCTTCACCCGCAAGCTCACCTTCGTGAAGGAGTCGGACGGCTTCGCGCTTCTCCCCGGGGGGTTCGGCACGCTCGACGAGGCGTTCGAGCTGCTCACCCTCGTCCAGACGGGGAAGGCAGAGCCGGTACCGATCGTCCTTCTCCAGGCCCCCGGCGAGACGTACTGGGACTCCTGGAGGCGCTTCGTCGACGACGAACTGTGCAGCCGCGGGCTCATCTCCCCCGAGGACCTCGACCTCGTGACGATCACGAGCGACGTCGACGAGGCCGTCGACGAGATCATCGGTTTCTACGCCAACTACCACTCCCTCCGTTTCGTTCGCGGCGAACTGGTGCTGCGGATGCGCGACACGCCGACGCCCGAGGACGTCGAGGCGCTCAACGAGGAGTTCAAGGACATCGTCGTACGGGGCCGGATCGAGACCCGCGAACCCACCGACGACGAGGTCGCCGACGACGACCATCTCGAACTCGGACGGATCGCCTTCCGCTTCGACCGGGCACAGTGGGGACGCCTCCGGCATCTCATCGACGCCCTGAACGGCCGCCGGAGGTCGACGCAGCGCGCGTGACGCACCGCGCGTGAAACCGGGGCGAAATGGACATTGCTACGCGCGGTCCGTCAACGAATGGGGCGCACGGGTCGAAATCCGGAGGGCATGCGCTGCCCCCACTCCGCCGCCACGCCCGCCGTGTTCGAGGTCCAGACGGCGACCAAGGTCCTGCGATACGCGGGACGTGACGGGGTCTTCGCGGCCGCCACCACCTTCGGTGGCCGCTGGCGGGTGACCAGCGCCGACGGGACGGCCCTCTTCGCCCTCGCCCCGGCGGGGCCGGCCGGCTCCGACGACCGCGATGTCGTCCCCCACGGCGAGCAACCGGTCGCCACCATCATGCGGGATCGGCGCCATGTCGGCTCGTGGCTCGTCCTCGACCCCGACGGCGGTGTCATCTTCCGAGCCACGGCCGCCGAGCCCTACCAGGTCAACCTCGTGGACGCCGGCGGGGTGCTGACCGGCCAGCTGTGGGCCACCGCCACGGCGATCACGGCCGACTTCGGCGCCCCGTCGGCGCTCCACTGCGTCACGCTCGCCCTGCCGCTCTTCTTCGCCACGACCGGGGGTCTCCGTGTCGACCCGCTCGAGTCGCCGGCACCGCTCGCCCTGAACGCCGAACCCCTCGCCCTCGACGCCCCGCTGGTCTGGGACTGATCGAGTCCCAAATCTCGCGCCACCGTCAGAACAGGTCGGGACGATCGGGGTCGAGGGCTTTGAGTGCCTTCGCGACGCCCCGGCGAGCCTGTTCGAGCCGCCGCTGAGCGTCGGACGCCTTCGTCGCCCCACCTTCGGCGTCCTCCCGCAACCGGTCGTAGGCGAGGTCGCGCAGGGTCTCTTCGATCCCCGTCAACGCCTCCACCAGGCGCGCCACGGAAGGGTCGTCGGTGAGCGGCGGGGCCGCGTCGCGCTCGGTCATCGGTCGCCCTCCTCGGCTCGGATCAGGGCTCGGGCGAGTAGTTCGACGGGATGGACCGCCTCCACCCCGTGCGCTCGCAACTGCATCAGGCATCCGGGATTCGCCGACGCCACCAACCCGGCACCCGCCTGGCGCAGTGCGGCGGCCTTCCGCTCGCCCAGGGCGTTCGACAACTCCGGCTGGAACACCGAGTAGGCGCCGCCCGCGCCGCAGCACAGGCCCTCGTCGGCGGGCTCGCGCACGTCGTGCACCTGTGCGAGGAGCGTATGGACCGCCCCGTGCGCGCGCTGGACGTGACGGAGGTGGCACGGATCCTGGACGACGACCGGGGTGCCGGCCGGCCGGACGGGCAGGCGCCGCCCCCCGAGCCACTCGTGGACGTCGCGGACACGAGCCGAAAACGCCGTCGCTTCCGGCGTGCCGAGGAGCGCTCCGTACTCCTTCATGAAGGCGCCACAGCCCGCGCTGTCGACGAGCACGGGCGCGTCGCCCGGCAGCGCCGCCATCACCCGTCGCGCCAACGTCACCGCCTCGTCGTGCCGCCCGGCGTGCGCATGGAGGGCCCCGCAGCAGTCGGCCCCCCGGCCGGGCAGCGCCACCGCGCCGCCCGCCGCTTCCACCACCGCCACCGCCGCTCGGTGGGTGTCGCGCATCCACGCGTCCATGACGCACCCGGTGAAGAGCACGACTTGCTCCGCTCCGCTCGGCTGCGCCGACGGCTGCAACGGACGCCGGAGGGACCGGGCCGAGATCGGTGGTACGGCGAAGCGACCGCGGCGCGGCCAGAGGTGCAACCGCTGGAGGAGCCAGAGGAGCCACGTGAGCGCCAACAGGATGCGGTGCCGTGGGAGTACCAGCCGGTAGGCGATCCACTCCCCTATCCGGCGGACCGGACGGCGGCGGGGCGGATCGGCGTGCAGGGCCTGCCGGGCTCCTTCGACGAGACGGCCGAACGGCACGAACGCCGGGCAGGGCGGCTCGCAGCCGCGACAGCCCACGCATTCGTCGATCATCGCCTCGAACGCCTCGTCGGCGGGCGCTCCGCCCCACTGCACGGCCCGCATGGCGGCGATCCGGCCGCGGGGCGACGCCCGCTCCTGCCCGGTCTCCCGCCACGTCGGGCAGTGCGGAAGGC
>DATLFW010000249.1:0-3410 GCA_035540775.1 Acidimicrobiia bacterium | reverse complement strand
ACGTCATGCTGCCGCGCATGTCGGGCATCGACGTCGAGGAGCACGAGAGCGGGCGCCGAAGCATCGGCGGAGCGAAGGGCCGAGAAGCGTTCGAGGGCCTCGATGCCGTCAGCGGCGAGATCGACGGCGAACCCCTCCCGGTGGAGCGCGACCGACAGCGCCTCGCGATACGACGCCTCGTCGTCGACGACGAGGATGATGGGCGCCGTCACGCCGACACCGCCTGACCGTGGTCGCCCCGCGCCCCGCCACCAGCCGGGGGCGCCGGGAGCAGCAACGTGAAGGTTGAGCCCTCGCCCTCGGTCGACTCCACCGACACGGAACCACCGTGCGCCTGGGCGACGTGGCGGACGATGGCAAGACCCAGGCCGGTTCCCCCCGAGTCCCGGCTCCGGGCCCGGTCGACGCGATAGAAGCGCTCGAAGATGCGGTCACGGTCGCGCTCTGGGATCCCGATGCCCTGGTCCCGCACCCGGATGACGACATCGGGGCCCTCGACGCCGACGGCGACGTCGACGACGTCTCCTTCGGAACCGGGGATGGCGGAGTACTTCACGGCGTTGTCGAGGAGGTTCGTGAGGGCGCTCACCACCTGCCGGCGGTCGCACGCGACGGCGGCGGTGCCGGGAATGTCGTGCACTTCGATACGGATCCCGGCGGCATCCGCCGTTGCGTGCACACGCTCCACCGCCTCGGACACGAGGGACGACACCGCGACCAGCGAGCGCTCGGGCGCTTCCTGGGCCTCGATGAGGCTGAGATCGAGGAGGTCGTCGACGATCCGGGCCAGGCGGTCGGCCTCGTGGCGCACCCGCCGCGAGAGGCGGCGCATCACCTCGGCGTCGTCGTCACCCTCGATCGCCTCCGTCAACGCCACCAACGCGCCGATCGGTGTCTTCAACTCGTGACTGACGTTGGCCACGAAGTCACGCCGGACGGTGTCGACGTTGCGGACGGTGGAGACGTCGCGAATGATCGCCACCGCTCCCCCAGCATCTCGTGCCGACAGCGGGAGCGCCCGCACCGCCAGGGACCGGCGCGGCGGGCCGAAGAGGTGGAGGTCACGAACCGCCTGGCGTCCCGCCAGGGCCTCGGCGAGCAGCTCCGTCATCGCTTCCTCCGCCAATGCCTCGCCGTGGCGAGCCCCGACGAAGCGATCGGCCGCCTCGTTGCGGAAGACGACGGAACCGTGCTCGTCGACCACGACGACGCCGTCGTCGAGATCATGGAGGGCGGCGGACAGTCGCTCGGAGATCGTGCGGAGGTCGCTGAGCGACGTGTTGGCGCGATCCGCAGTGCGCTCGAGCCGGCCCAGCGCCGACTCCAGGTTGCCGCCCTTCGCCACGACATCACCGGGTCGTTCGTCGAGGCGGGCCACGACCGCCGCCAAGCGGGTGACGACGTGCCGGCGCAGGCGGATCTGGGAGAGGCCGAGGGCCACCGCCAGGAAGAGGAGCAGGACGACACCGACGAGCAATCCCTCCGTCATGATGCCGAAAGTGTACGACCGGGCCTGCGGGGGACCACCGGGGCGGCCGGATGGGTCGGGCTCGTCAACCGAAGCGGCCGGTGATGTATCCCTCGGTCCGCTCGTCGCTCGGCCGGGTGAAGAGCACCTCGGTGCGGTCGTACTCGACGAGACGTCCGACCCGGGTGCCCGCCTCCTCGTCGACCTCGGCCGTGAGGAACGCCGTGCGGTCGGAGACGCGGGCGGCCTGCTGCATGTTGTGGGTGACGATGACGATGGCAACGTCACCCTTCAGGTCGGCCATGAGGTCTTCGATTCGGGCGGTGGCGATCGGGTCGAGCGCCGAACACGGCTCGTCCATGAGGAGAACGTCCGGCTCGACGGCCAACGACCGGGCGATGCAGAGGCGCTGTTGCTGGCCGCCCGACAACGCCAGGGCGCTCTGGCGAAGCTTGTCCTTCACCTCGTCCCACAGGGCGGCCCGTCGCAGCGCTTGCTCGACGGTGTCGTCGAGGTTCTGCTTCCGGCCGAGGATGCGCGGGCCGAAGGCGACGTTGTCGTAGATCGACTTGGGAAAGGGGTTCGGCTTCTGGAAGACCATCCCGATGCGCCGGCGCACCTCGACGGGGTCGACGGCCGAGCCGTAGAGGTCGATACCGTGGTACTCGACGCTGCCCGTCACCTTGGCGCCGAGGATCAGGTCGTTCATGCGGTTGAGACAGCGCAGGAGCGTGCTCTTGCCGCAGCCCGAAGGACCGATGATCGCCGTGATCTCCTTCGCTCCGATCTCGAGGCTGACGCCCTCGACGGCAGGAGCGGTGCCGTACGACACGGCCACGTCGCGCAGCGAGAAGACCGATCGCGAGGGCCCGAGGACGGCGCCCGGCGTGGCCGCCGCTCCGACACCCTCTCCGGTGACGCCGTCGTTCACTTCGTGCATCGAGACCACCATATGGGACTCCCGGACATCCGCTGGAAGATACTCTCGGTCGATGGTCGACCGTCGACCGAACGGTAACGACACCGGCTGTCGGGCACGTGGCCAGTGAGTGAAATGTCGGTGAACACCCGGCACATCGCTCGATCTCGACGGCGTCGCGGAGGGAGAATGCGATGGTGGAAGAGATTCGACGCGGGTACCACGAGCAACTCGACGACCTGAAGGGCGACGTCATCAAGCTGTCTGCCCTGGCGACGGAGGCGGTCGCCAAGGGAACCGACGTCCTCCTCAACGCCGACCTCGCCGGGGCCGACCAGGTCATCGCCGAGGACGCCCGGCTCGACGAGCTGACACACAGCATCGAAGAGCGCTGCTACCAGCTCCTCGCCCGTCAGCAGCCGATGGCGTCCGACCTCCGCACCATCGTGTCGATCCTGCGGACGATCCACGAGTTGGAGCGGATCGGCGACCTCATGCTCAACGTCGCCAAGGGGACCCGGCGCATCTATCCCCAAGAGCTGTCGCCGAAGGTGCGCGGCCTCATCGAGCGAATGGGCCAGCAGGCGGCGACCCAGATCCGTCTCGCCGCCGACGCCTTCGTCGACGCCGACACTGCCCGTGCCGCCGCCCTGGGCGACATGGACGACGTGATGGACGACCTCCAGAAGGATCTCTTCCGCGCCATCTTTGGCCAGGGCGCCGAGAATGAGGGTGCCGTGCAGAAGGCCGTCCAGATGGCGCTGATCGGGCGGTACTACGAGCGGATCGCCGACCACGCCGTGAACATCGCCGAGCGGGTGATGTTCATGGTCACCGGTGCGATCCCGGGCACCGAGCCCGAGATCGAGGACCTGCCAACCGCCTGAGGCTCGTTACTCGCCCGCCTCGGCGGAGGGCTTGCCCCCCAGGCTGGCGGCGTCCTCTTCCTCCTCGTACCCGAGGTCCCAGCCGACGACGAAGCGCTCCCGCTCGGCGTCGCGGTTCACACGGTCGCGGTTGCGG
>DATLFW010000248.1:0-2189 GCA_035540775.1 Acidimicrobiia bacterium | reverse complement strand
GCTCACGATCGCCCCCAGCTTCTCGATGCCGCACCGGGTGGCGCCGGCCTCGGCCGTCACCGACGACGCCGGGTGCCCGTTGTAGAGCAGGCCGTCGTAGGAGATGTGGGAGAGGGCGTCCCAGTGGGTGGCGGCCTGCACGCCCATCACGACCATGTCGTCGTTGACGCACACGTCGGCCGGGTCGCCGGTGTAGGGGTTGTTGAGTTCGAGCGACGTGCGGACGGGGTTGAGCCGCATGCTGGCGGGCGGTTGCGGACCCTCGCGGTCGAAGCGGATCGACAGCGGGAACGTCCGGCCGTGGCGCACCGCCGCCGCCCCCCGCCGGACGGCATCGGCGTCGATCAGGTTGACGGTGCCGCGCTCGTCGTCGTCGCCCCACCGGCCCCAGTTGGAGACCGCCTTGGCGAGCTCGGCGAGTTCGGCCGGGAGCCCCACGGTCAGCGCTCCCCTGCCAGGGCCCGCTCCCGCATGCGGGTGGAGCGGTGCACCGGGTCGGTGTCGAAGCGGGGCACCACCTCCCGCCCGAACACATCGAGCGAGTGGAGGGCGGCGTCGTAGGGCAGGGTCGAGGTGAGGGGGCTGAGGACGATCTGGTCGATGCCGATCCGCTCGTACATCTCGATCACCCGGGCGCAGTCGTCGGGGTCGCCGACCATGTAGAGGCCGGCCTCGGTCATGGCCTTGATGTCGTCGGGCGTGGGGTCGGGCGGCACCTCGGGCCACGCCGGCATCCCCGCCGGCATGACGATGTTGTCGAGCCAGCGGTAGAGCTGGGCGACGTAGTAGTTGACCTTGGCCGACGCCGCCAGACGGAACGCCTCTTCCCGGTCCTCCATGCACAGCATGAACGACACGCCGAGGATGTTGTCGTGCACGAAGTCGCCGACGGGGTCGGTGCAGGCGGCGGTGGCCTCCTTGTAGGAGCGCACCAGCGGTTCGAGCTGGTCGGGCGTCCCAGTGGTGAAGCAGAAGGCGCCGAGGCCGAGCCGTCCCGCCTTCTCGAAGGTGGGCGGGCTGCCGCACGCCACCCAGATGGGCGGGTGCGGATCGGAGTAGGGCTTCGGGAGGACGTTGCGCTCCGGCATGCGGAAGTAGGTGCCCTCGAAGGAGTAGGCGTCCTCCTTCCACATACGGAGGAACTCGCCGATCGTCTCGTCCCACATGTCCTTGGTGAGGTCGACGCTGCGGATATCGAAGCCCTGGATCTCGGTCGACGACGAGCCCCGGCCCGTCCCGAACTCGAAGCGCCCCTCGGAGAGGTGGTCGAGGACGGCGACCCGCTCGGCCGTGCGGGCGGGGTGGTTGACGGGCGGCGTGGTGTTCATGATTGCCGAGCCGACGTGGATGCGCTGGGTGCGGGCGGCGACGAAGGAGAGGAAGACCTCCGGCGCCGGCATGTGGGAGTACTCCTCGAGGAAGTGGTGCTCGGGGCACCAGACGTACTTGATGCCGTTGGCCTCGCACGCCACGGAGAAGTCGAGGTTCTCCATGAGGCGCTGGTGTTCCCAGCCGGGGTCGGCGTCGGCGAGGAACGCCGGGATGTGGGCTTGGGCGAAGAACCCGAACTCCATGCTCATGGGCGCCGGGGCCTCAGACGGTCATGACGCCGCGGGCGAGGCGTCCGGCCGAGAGGTCGTCAATGAGGCCCTCGACGTCGTCGAGCGGCACGGTCTTGGTGATCAGCTCGTCGAGCTTGATCTTGCCGGCGAGGTAGAGGTCGACGATGACCGGGATGTCGTGGCGGGGGCGGGACGTGCCGTAGCGGCAGCCCAGGATCGACTTGTCGTTGTAGAGGTCGGCGACGACGAAGCTGGCCTCGGTGCCCAGCTTCGGGACGCCGAGGATGACGCACTGCCCGCCCCAGTCGAGCGCGGCGACGGCGTCACGGAAGACGGCCGGATGGCCGACGCACTCGAAGGCGTGGTCGACCCCGCCGCCCGTCAGCTTCTTGATCGTCTTGACGACGTCGGGGGCGTCTGCGTCGCCTCCTACCCCGCCGGCCCGGACGAAGTCGGTGGCGCCGAACTGGCGGGCCACCGCTTCCTTGTCGGCCACCGTGTCGACGGCCACGATCTGCTTGGCGCCTTTCACCGCCGCGCCCTGGATGACGTTGAGGCCGATGCCGCCGATGCCGAACACGGCGACCCGGTCGCCCAAGTCGACCTTGGCCCGGTTGACGGCGGCGC
>DATLFW010000247.1:0-3029 GCA_035540775.1 Acidimicrobiia bacterium | reverse complement strand
TGGTCAAGATCGACCGCGACGAAGTGCTCCTCGACATCGGCTACAAGTCCGAGGGCGTCATCCCGCTGAAGGAACTCTCGATCCGCAGCGACATCGACCCGAACGAGGTCGTCTCGCTGAGCGACGAGGTCGAGGCGCTCGTCCTCCAGAAGGAGGACGCCGAGGGCCGCCTCATCCTGTCGAAGAAGCGGGCCCAGTACGAGCGGGCCTGGGGCAAGATCGAAGAGGTCAAGGAGAAGGACGGCACCGTCACCGGCACCGTCATCGAGGTCGTCAAGGGTGGCCTCATCGTCGACATCGGCCTCCGAGGCTTCCTTCCCGCCTCGCTGGTCGAGCTGCGCCGAGTCCGCGACCTGCAGCCGTACATCGGGCGTGAACTCGAGTGCAAGATCATCGAGCTCGAGCGCAGCCGCAACAACGTGGTCCTCTCCCGCCGGGCGTGGCTGGAGGAGACGCAGAAGGAACAGCGCGAGGACTTCCTCACCAACCTCAAGCCCGGCGAGCGGCGCAAGGGCGTCATCTCCTCGGTGGTCAACTTCGGCGCCTTCGTCGACCTCGGCGGCATGGACGGCCTCGTCCACGTGTCCGAACTGTCGTGGAAGCACGTCGACCACCCGTCGTCGGTCGTCACCGTGGGCGACGAGGTCGAGGTCGAGGTGCTCGACGTCGACCTCGACCGGGAGCGCATCTCCCTCTCGCTCAAGGCGACGCAGCAGGACCCGTGGCTCGAGTTCGCCAACGGCCACCGGGTGGGCGAGCTGGTCTACGGCCGGGTCACGAAGCTCGTGCCGTTCGGCGCCTTCGTCCAGGTGGGCGAGGGCATCGAGGGGCTCGTCCACATCTCCGAGATGGCCGAGCACCACGTGGAGACGCCCGACCAGGTCGTCACCCCCGGCGAGGAGCTGTGGGTGAAGATCATCGACCTCGACCTCGACCGCCGCCGGATCTCGCTGTCGATCAAGCAGGCCGCCGAGGGCGGTGTGGTGGCCGAGGAGTACCGCGACATCTACGGCGAGCACGCCTTCGACGAAGAAGGCAACTACGTCGGGCCGGCCCTGGAGGGCGTCCACGAGGAGGCCGAAGGCGAGCCCGGAGCCGAAGGCGAGGTTGCGGCCGACGGCGAGGCCGGCGCCGAGGGCGAGGCCGGTGCCGAGGGCGACGTCGTTGCCGAGGCCGAGGGCGAAGCCCCCTCGCCGGACGAGGTGGCCGGTGCCGAGGCGGCGGTGCGCGAGGGCGACGAAGGCCCGTCGGGTGAACCGGCGGCCGAGTTGGCCGTCGAGCAGGCCGTGGGCGGCGAGGAGCAGGCCGAGTAGGTGCTGCTCGTCGGGCTCACGGGCGGCATCGGCTCCGGCAAGTCGACGGTCGCCCGTCTCCTGGCCGAGCGCGGGGCGGTCGTCGTCGACGCCGACGCCATCGCCCGTGACGTCGTCGAGCCCGGCACCCCGGGCTTCGACGCCGTCGTCGATCGGTTCGGTTTCGACGTCATCGCGCCCGACGGATCGCTCGACCGGGCGGCGCTCGCCGACATCGTCTTCCACGACGAGGCTGCCCGCCTCGACCTCAACGCCATCACGCATCCGCTGGTGGGCGAGGAGATGACCCGGCGGATGGGCGAGGCGCCGCCTGACGCCGTCGTGGTGCTCGACGTTCCCCTCCTCGCCGAGAGCACGCGCCGCATCTACGACGTCGTCGTGGTGGTGGAGGCGCCCGTCGACGTCCGGCTCGACCGCCTCGAAGGGCGGGGCGTCGACCGTGACGACGCAACCGCCCGGATCGCCGCCCAGGCGACCGACGAGGAGCGGCGGGCGGTGGCCGACGTGGTCCTCGACAACGGGGGTGATCTCGAGTCGCTGGAACGGCAGGTCGACGATCTGTGGCCCGACCTGGTCGCCCGCCGCGACGCCAAGGACACCGCTGCGGCGGAGTGAAGGCGTAGCGTCACCGGCGTGACTGCTCTCGCACCGGGAACCCCGCCTGCCGAAGTCGACGTCGACGCGGAGCTCGTGCGGCGGCTGCTGGTCGCCCAGCACCCCGACCTCGCCGACCTGCCGCTGTCGCCCGTTGCCAACGGGTGGGACAACGCCATGTTCCGCCTCGGCGACGACCTGGCCGTCCGGCTCCCGAGGCGGGCGCTGGCGGCGCCTCTGGCCGAGGTGGAGCAGCGGTGGCTGCCCGACGTCGCTGTGGGTCTCCCGCTCGCCGTCCCCGCCCCGGTGCGTACGGGCGAGCCCGGCGAGGGTTTCCCTTGGCGCTGGAGCGTCGTCCCGTGGATTCCGGGCCGGTCGGCTGACGAGGCTGCGGTGTCACCGAGTGAGGCGGCGGTGATGGGGGCGCTCCTGGGCGCCGTCCACCGGCCGGCTCCACCGGGCGCCCCGAGGAACCCCTACCGGGGCGTCCCGCTCGCTGATCGGGCTGACACGATGGCCGAGCGGTTGGAGCGGCTCGACGGTGTGCCGGGGTTCGATCGTGCCGGGGTGGAACGGGCGTGGGACGCGGCCGTGGCCGAGCCCCTTCACGAGGGCGTGCCCGTCTGGATCCACGGCGACCTGCACCCCCGCAACGTCCTGGCGGACGGCGGCCGACTCACGGGCGTCGTCGACTGGGGCGACATGTGCGGCGGTGACCCGGCCACCGATCTGGCGTGCGCCTGGATGCTGTTCCCGGTGGAGGCCCACGGCGCTTTCCGCGACGCCTACGGCGGAATCGACGACGTCACCTGGGCTCGTGCCCGGGGGTGGGCGGTCTTCTTCGCCGTCGTGCTCCTCGACACCGGCCGCATCGACGACCTCGCCTTTGAAACCGTCGCCCGCACGACGTTGAGGCGTCTCGAGGTGTAAAGCACGGACGCGCTTGTACCTTTTGACCGGTACTGATATTCCTCTTGATGTCGTAGTGACCCCTCCGTCGGTTGACGCTCAGGCTGCCAGATTGTGAGTGGACAGAGCCGCCGCTCGGGCCTCGGCCGGGGTGGTGTCCTTGCCCAGGCTGTCGTGCGGCCGCTCGGTGTTGTAGTCGAGCACCCAGGCGGT
>DATLFW010000246.1:0-5591 GCA_035540775.1 Acidimicrobiia bacterium | reverse complement strand
ATCCCCTACCAGCGCTTCCGCGCCTGGCAGATGGCAGGGCGGACGGCCGGGCTCGTCGGCCTCGGCGCCGTCGGCCGCGCCGCCCGCTGGCGGCTGCAGGGTCTGGGCATGAACGTCATCGCCTACGACCCCTACAACGACGAGGCCAAGCACTCGCTCGACGACCTCCTCGCCGAGGCCGACGTGGTGTCGATGCACACGGTCGTCAACGACGAGACCCGCGGCATGATGGGAGCCGAGCAGTTCTCTCGGATGAAGGAGGGGGCGATCTTTTTGAACACGGCCCGGGCCGCCCTCCACGACCTCGACGCCCTCACCGCGGCGCTCGCGTCCGGTCACCTCGGCGGCGCCGGCCTCGACCACTTCGAGGGTGAGTTCCTGGCCACCGACCACCCCGTCACCGCCCTCCCCAACGTCGTCCTGACACCGCATGTCGGCGGCGCCACGTACGACACCGAGGCCAACCATTCGCGCCTCATCGCGAACGACCTCGCCGCCCTGCTCGCCGGCGAGCGCCCTGCTCACTGCATCAACCCGGAGGTCCTGGGATGACCGACGACGCCCTTGCCCTCAAGCAATCGGTGCTCGACACCGCCAAGCAGCTCTACCGCAAGGGTCTGGTCGAAGGGACCTCGGGCAACGTCTCGGGGCGCATGCCCGACGGCAGGATCTGCATCACGCCGTCGTCGCTCTCCTACGAGGACATGACCCTCGACGACCTCGTCGTGATCGACCTCGACGGCCAGGTGGTCGAGGGCGAGCGGAGCCCGTCGTCGGAGAAGAGCGTCCACCTCGCCTGCTACCGCGAGTACGAGGAGGTGGGAGGGGTCATCCACTCCCACCCCGTCCACGCCACCATGTTCGCCCTGACCGGCACGGCCATCCCGGCCGCCATCGACGAGTTCTCCATCTACATCGGCGGCGAGGTGCCCGTGTGCGAGTACCACCCCTCCGGAACCGACGCCCTGGGCGACGAGGTGGCAAGAAACCTGAAGGATCGCAGCGCCGCCCTCATGGCAAATCACGGCCTCGCGACCGTCGGTCCGACGCCCGAGAAGGCGCTGCATGCGGCTCTGGTGGTCGAGCGCTCCGCCCACATCATCTGGGGCGCCCGGGCGCTCGGGACCGTGATCGACCTGCCAGAGAAGACCAACGCCGACTTCGTCGGCGTCTACAAGTGGATGCGGGAGAACCGGGTGTGAAGGAGAACGTGCGGCCGGTACAGATCCTCGGCGTCGGCGGCGCCACCGCCACCCTGCGCCTGCCCGCCGCCGCCGTGGGAGCGGCGTGGGGCCGAGGCGGCAAGGGCCAGGCCGCCGTATGCGCCGGCGACGAGGACACGCTCACGATGGGATGGGAGGCCGCCACGCGTGCCCTGGCGGCCGCCGGGGTCGACGGGGCCGAGGTCGACGCCCTCTTCTGGGGCACCACCCGCCCGCCCTTCGCCGAGGGGCCGAGCCACGCGTACCTCGCGACCACACTCGGCCTGCCCGCCGACGCCGGCGGTCTGCTCTGTGCCGGCTCTCCGCACGCCGGCGTCGAGGCCCTCCTCGCCGCATGGGACGCCGTGGCTGCCGGGGCCGCCCGCGTGGCCGTGGTCGTCGCCTCCGACGCCCTGATCCCCGGGACCGGCACCGCCTTCGAGGCCCGGTGCGGCGCCGGCGCCGCCGCCCTCGTGATCGCCGCCGACGGCGGCACCGCGGCCCTCACCGGCCGGGTGACACACTCGCGTCCCGTCGTCGACCGCTACCGGGGCGACACCGAGACCGAGACTCGCGACCTCTACGACGGGCGGCTGTTCCGAGAGATGGTCTTCCTCCCGGCCATCGCCGAAGCTGGCGCCGCCCTCGGGGCAGCCGAGGGCACCCGCTGGTCGGTGCCCGATCCCGACGGCCGGCTCGGGGCGACCGCCGCCCGCCGCCTCGGGACGGCCGATGCCACGTCGGCCGCCGTCTACGCCGCCATCGGCGACAGCGGGGCCGCCGCCGCCCTCCTCGGTCTCCTCCCCGCTCTCGCCGAGCCCGGCCCGGCCGCCGCCGTGGCGTACGGCGGAGGCCGCACGACCGCCGTCGCCGTCGAGGTCGAGACCCCCGTTCCCGGCGCCGCCGCCGTCCTCGATGCGCTGGCTGGCGGGAAGGAGGTCTCGTACGCCGAGGCGCTCCGCGCCCGCCGCCTGCTCACGCCCAACGGTGAGGGCATCGAGATGGGGGTTCCCCCCGGCAGCGCCGCCTTCGTGCGGGGCAACCCTGAGATGCTCGGACTCCTGGGCGGGAAGTGCGTGGAGTGCGGGACCATCAGCACGCCGCCGTCGATTCACCCGCACTGCATCGCCTGCGGGAGCGAGAAGCTGGAGCCGACGGCGCTCGCCCGCCACGGCACGGTGCAGACGTTCGTCGTCAACCACACCATGCCCGAGCCGTTCGAGGCGCCCCTCCCCCTCGTCGTCATGGACCTCGACGACGGGGCCCGCCTGATACTCCAGGGCACCGAGCCCGAGGGCATCGAGATCGGCGCCGAGGTCGAGTTGGTGCTCCGGCGCTACGCCGTCGAGCGAGGCGTGCCGGTCTACGGATTCAAGGCCCGGGCCGCTCGGGCGACAATGGGCTCGGGCGAGTAGGAAGGACACCGCCATGGCGTGGAACAAGGTCGCCGTCGTCGGGGCCGGGCTGATCAAGTTCGGCGAGCTGTTCGACCAGAGCTACGAGCAGATGGCGGCGGGCGCCTTCAAGGCCGCCGCCGAGGCCGTCGACCGCGGCTTCGACCCCTCACTCGTCGAGGCCGGGATCGTCGCCACCCAGCGGGGGACGCTGTGGGGCCAGGAGGGCGTGGGCGGCAACACCGTGCCGAGCGCCATCGGCCTGGCCGGGCTGCCCTTCACCCGGGTCGAGAATGCCTGCCCGTCGGGCTCCGACGCCTTCCGCATCGGCGCGATGGCGGTGGCGAGCGGCGTCCACGACGTGGTGCTCGTCATCGGCGTCGAGAAGATGCGCGACAAGTCGTCGGAGGAGGGCCTGCTCTCCCGGGCCGCCGCCGGCCACCCGATCTACACCCGGGGCGAGACGGCGCCCGTGCTCTTCGCCCCCTTCGCCACCCGCCACATGCACGAGTTCGGGACCACCCGGGAGATGCTCGCGTCGGTGGCCGTGAAGAACCACCACAACGGGGCGCTCGACCCCTACGCCCATTTCCAGGACGAAGTCACGACCGAGCAGGTGCTGGCGTCGCCGCCGGTGTGTCACCCCCTCCACCTCCTCGACTGCTGCCCGCAGACCGACGGGGCGGCGGCGGCGATCCTCGTCAACGCCGAACGGGCCCACGAGTTCACCGACAAGCCGGTGTACGTCGCCGGGTTCGGCGTGGCGACCGACCACCCGTACCTCCACGAGAAGTCGACGTACACGGGGCTGACGGCCACCGTCGAGGCGTCGAGGCGGGCGTACGAGATGGCGGGAGTGAGCCCGACCGACATCGACATGGCCGAGGTGCACGACTGCTTCACCATCACCGAGATCCTCGACATCGAAGACCTCGGGTTCTGCGAGAAGGGCGAGGGCGGCAAGCTCTCCCTGGAGGGCGAGACGACGCTGACGGGACGCATCCCGGTGAACACCTCCGGCGGCCTGCTCGCCAAGGGGCACCCGATCGGGGCGACGGGCGTGGCCCAGATCACCGAGTGCTGGTGGCAGCTGCGAGAGGAGGCCGAGGGGCGGCAGGTGGCGATCCGCAACGGGTTCGCCTTGCAGCACAACGTCGGTGGCCGCGGCTCGGGCGTCTCCGTCGTCAACATCCTCACCCGCAACCCGTAGACGTTCTTGGCCCCTTGTGCAGGGCTATGCGCGGCTCCGGAGGCCGAGAATGAGAGGGCGAGCATGATCCGGATCGACACGAGCGCCGACGGCGTCATGACGGTGACGCTCGACCGGCCGGAGGCGAAGAACGCCCTCACGGTCGAAATGCGCGACGACCTCGTCGCCGCCGTACGGAACGCCCGGGCCGACGACGCCGTTCGGGCCGTCCTCGTGACCGGTGTGGACGACGCCTTCTGCGCCGGGATGGACCTCGGCGCCTCGACCGTCTCGAAGGCCGGCGAGGGCGGCTTCGACACCCGCTCGACCTCCGAGGCCCTGCGGGTCGGCGTGCAGACGCTCGTGCGCGAACTGTGGGAGCTCGACAAGCCGACCGTCGCCGCCGTGAACGGCGTCGCCGTGGGTCCCGGCGCCCACCTGGCGTTGGCATGCGACTTCGTGCTCGTCCACGAGGCGACCCGGTTCATGTGGTCGTTCGCCCGCTGGGGCCTCGTCGTCGACGCCGGTGGCGCCTACCTGCTCCCTCGCCTCGTCGGTCTCCCCCGGGCGAAGGCCATGGTGATGCTCGGCGAGGGTGCGACCGGCCAGGAGGCCGTCGATCTCGGCCTCGCCTACCGGTGCGTGCCCGCCGCCGACCTCGCCGCCGAAGCCCAGGCGCTCGTCACCCGCCTCGCCGCCGGCCCGACCCGGGGGCTCGGCCTCTCGAAGCGGCTCCTCAACCGCTCGTTCGAAACGCACCTCACCGACAGCCTCGAACTCGAGGGGCACTTCCAGTCGCTCGCCACCACCACGGCCGACCTCCAGGAAGGGATGGCGGCGTTCAAGGAGCGGCGCCATCCCCGCTTCCGGGGGCGTTGACGCCGAAGTTGCGGACGGACGCGGTGCGGCTCGGCCAATTCGGACATATGATCTGACACGCGCGTCAGGAATGAGACGAGACGACAGGAACGGGGCCCCCCGGCGTCGAAACCCGAACCTGGAGTGATCGCCGAAGTTCCCCGCCGCAGCTCCGCTCCACCGTGGGGAGGAATGAGGATTTTGATGCGCGTCCGCAGGTTCCTCAGCCGAGCATGTATCGCATCGTCCGCTGCGCTCATGGTCGTGGCCGTCGTCGGCCCCCCGACGAGCGCACAGGAGAACCCCGATGCCGGCCGCCCGACCTACTGGGAAGCCAAGACGTTCGCGCGCGCTGTCCAGTTCCAGGTCAACACCAACCCGCTCCTCATCCCCTTCCAGGACCTCGTGCGCCTCGACTTCGCGGAGGGCGACGGCAACTGGTCGGCGTTCGGCGAGGCCCGGGGCCGGGCGTCGGCGCTGTGGCCCGGCGACGCCGTCTCCAAGGGTCCCGCGGCCTTCTGCGCGAACGGCCTCCCCTGCCCGGACGGGTTCCCGCCGGCCTGGCCCCTCAGCGTGACCGCCGAGGGCTCGCAGGCCGACGCCACCATGGAGGGCGGCCAGACGTTCGGAGACGGACCCTTCACCGGCAAGGCGATGGAAGCACGGGCACACGCCGCCCGTGACTACGTCGAGACGGTCGCCACCTACCAGGGCTTGTCCATCGCCGACACCGGTGGCATCTCGAAGCAGGTGGCCGAGAACGTCGCCGGACCGCTGCGCCAGGTCGCTCGGGAACTCGACGCCGGGGTGCGCCAGGCGAGCGGCGAGCTCGACGGTGCGTTCCGGCAACTCATCGCGCCCTTCGCCGAAGGCGGCCTCCCGGTCTTGATCTCCCCGTCGTTCGCCGTGGGTGGCGTCATTCCCGGTTTCGAGAAGGCGCTCACCTTC
>DATLFW010000245.1:0-3163 GCA_035540775.1 Acidimicrobiia bacterium | reverse complement strand
GTCGTTGCGCGACCGGCGCCGGCCGACCCGTGCGAGGGCAACCGCGGCACCAGCCGCTTCGAGGGCCTCGGCTTCGGGCGCTCCAGATCGATAGCCTTCGGCCGCCCACCGTGTGCAGATCAGATCGATCTCACCGAGGAGAGCGTCCGTCTCGTTCGCCGAGGCCACCGCGGCGCGTCCGAGGACCGCCGAGACAAGCCGCTCGAATCCCTCGACTGGAGGGGCCAGCCCCGACAGGCAGCGGCGGATGTCGGCCTCTTGGGCGAGGAGTGCGGTGAGGACCGGCACGGCGAGGGCCTCACCTTCGGGCGCCCCGACCAGGCGGTCGACGTACGCCGGCGTGCCGTCCTGAGTGCAGCAACGACGAAGCCCCGCCTCGTCGCCTCGCTCGTGGGCACCCAGGACCCGCCCGACCCAGCTCGCGTAGGAGCACTCCGGGAGAGGCCTGGCACCTGCGACTCCGTCGACAGGCCGGGATCCGGCCCCCGAAGGCACCACGCTGGGGTCGAGGGTGGCGGGGGCGAGCAGCCCCTCGGCAAATCCTTGGACGAACCAAGGGGCGACCCGGGTTCGCTCGCCGTCGAGGAGTTCGCTTGCCGCATGTAGCGACGTCGTACTGGCTTCCGCGTCGCCGACCGAGGCCGCAGTGTTTCGAAGCACGACCTCGTCGAGGGCGCGAACGTCGGCGGCGACCATGCCGGCAATGGCAACGGCACGCTCCACCATGTCCTGGGGCAGCCTTGGCCGCTGACCGGCGAGGCCAGCCACCCCGTCGTCGGTATCGGCAGGCTTGTCGCTCGGCTCGTGGTGCTCGATCGCCCTGGCATCACTCCCAACCAGGTTGGTGACGTCGGCGTCCATCACGGCGGCGACGGCCGGGGCGATCGGCGGGCAGGCTTCGGCAGAAAGGACGAGTGCCATCTCGACGAGGGCGGGCGTCCATCGCTCGCTCAGGGTGCCCATGAGGTCTTGGAGGACGCCGGTTGCTCTGTCGATGTCGTTTTCAGGGACGTCGTTGTTGGCAAGGGCGAAGAACGGTCCCTTGGCCAGCAGGAGTCCGACTCGGTGGGCCTGGGGCCCAGTTGCCCGTTGAAGGCGAGGGAGGAGAACGGCCACACCACCCCCGCGGAGCGCTGCGAGCGGTAATCGGACACCGCATGTCCTGGCGACGGCTCCCACTTCGATGTCGCCCAGCGATTCGAACGCGACGTCGATGTCGGGACGGCTGAGGCGGCACAACACCACCTCGGTGAGACAGGGCCCCACCCTGCCGGCCGGGCATTCGACTGCCTCCCGAAGCTCGGCGTCCGCTGCTCGACGACGATCGGTCATCGGTGGGCGACGGTACGGGCGCCGGCGACACCCTGTCTATGGCCGAACCATCAATCCTGAAGGGCCCGAAATCGCGATTTCGCGAAAAATTTTCGCACAACACCGACACTTTTTCGTCCCTGCTGCGTGTACCGCGGTGTGAAGCGAGAACAGGTCGTCGCACAGATGGAAGCTCGCCGTGTCGAGCTGGTCGACGCGGTCGAGGCGCGCATCCGCGAGGAGATCCTCGAGTACGCCGCGCTGAAGGACCGCGACTCCGAGACATTCGGCAGTACGAGGCGCTCGCTCCAGCACGCCATCGAACGCATCGTCGACTGTGCCTTGGCCGCCCTGCGTGCCGATGCTTCTCTGAGCGTCGAAGACCGTGCGGCCGTGGCCAACATCGCGGCTGACCGAGCCGTCCAAGGCTTCCCAGTAGCTGCCGTCACGCAAGCCGTCCACGTGGCCTTCAGTGTGGGGCTCAAGACGCTCTTTTCGGTCATGCCCGAGGGCGACACGCCCGAGGCCGTCGGGGAACTTCAAGCCGCCGTTGGCGTCCTCCACCGCGTCGAGTACGACATCGTGAGGGCGGTACAGGAAGGGTTCCAAGCCGCCGGCGACCAAACCGCTCTCGCCCGTACTGCATTCCTCCGACTGGTCCTCGAGCGTCCAATCGACTCCCCCATGGCCCTCCAAGCCTCACGGCTGGGCATCGATCTCTCGCCGCCCCTCGCCGTCGTCGGGTTCGTCGACGCAGCCGGCGACCCCCTCACATTCGCCGAACGGAGTCAGGCGTGCGCCCAGGCACTCCCGCTGCCGGTCCTCGGGCCCCAGTCCCTCGGCGACCCCAGTCACGTCGAAGCCGGCATCATCGCGGCGTGGCCCGGGAACGAGGCAGCCATCGCCTCGCTCGTCGACGTGTGCAAGCGCCACGACATCATCGCCGTCTACGCCGTGGCGAGGTCCACAGACGGACTCCCCGTCGCGGTCGAGCGGGTGCGCGGCGCCGGCATGGTCATGCCTCTCGCCACCCGACGGCTCGGCCCGGTCGCCTCGGTCGACGACACGGTCGCCCACCTCCTCGCTGCCGGGCTCCCGCCCATTGAACAGACCACGCTTGTGCGCGAGCGCCTCGGCCCTCTCATCACGGAAGGAGGCGGCCGACACGCCCCCGAATATCTCCGCACTCTCGAAGTTCTCTACCAGCACGAGGGCACGACGGCGGTCGCCAAAGCGCTGATCGTTCACCCACAGACCCTGCGCCAGCGTGTCCGGAGAATCCGCCACCTCACTGGCTTCGACCCACATCGCGACCGGCTGTCGTTCGAAGTCGCCCTGCTCGTCTACCGCTTCCACGAAGACGAGTGGCCGCCATCCGACGACCCGTGGTGGAACCCGTGAATATCCCCTCTGAGGCTCGCGTGCCCACCGTCGAGGAGCTGTGGCGGCGGTTCGGCGACGGCATCGAACGCACGGCGAGGACCACGATCGAGGCGCACTGCAACGCGCTCGACAGGCCGGCTATCCCCTACGCCATCGAGGATGCCGTACGAGCGGCCAGCGTGCAGATCATGATGGAGTTCGCGGACCGGCTCCAAGCCCACCCCGATTTCGCTGACCAGCCCGCCATCACCTACTGGCTCAAGCGCCGGGCGCGGATCGTTTCCCAGGACCTGGTCGAATCGGGGGACGTCACACCCGGCGCAGCGTCGACCCCGATGCCCCAGGCCGTCCCGGCATCCGTGCGCATCTACTTCCGGATCCGAGCCCTGAGCGCCGCTCAACGAGCACGGGGAGCAGAACTCCTCCGGCAAGGCGGCCAGCTCTCAGGTTGGTTTGCCGGCGGTGCCCT
>DATLFW010000244.1:0-3190 GCA_035540775.1 Acidimicrobiia bacterium | reverse complement strand
ACGGTGTTCCACTGCTTCACCGGCGGACCCGAGGAGGCGGAGCTCGCACTCGCGCTCGGCGCCTTCCTCTCCTTCAGCGGCATCGTCACCTTCAAGGGCGCCGACGACCTCCGAGCGGCGGCCGCGCTCACCCCCGGCGACCGCTTGCTGGCGGAGACCGATGCGCCCTACCTCGCTCCCGTCCCGCACCGCGGCCGCCCCAACGAACCCGCCTTCGTCGCCGACGTCGTCGCCGGCCTGGCCGCGGCCCGCGACGAAGACGTCGAGACGACGGCCGAGCTCGTCACCGGCAATGCCCATGTGGCCTTCGGCTTCTGAGCGTTGATGCCGCCGACGGCGTGACCTGGCGGGCCCCGGTGTTACGCGGCGATCGTTCTCACCGCGATTCCGAGAGGCTGGGCCGCCAATCGCAACGGCTCGTTCTCGTCCGCCTCGGCAAGACAGATTTCGGCGGAGAGGTGCCGTGCGGCGGCAAGGGCCTCGAGGGACAGAAGGTTGAGGCGTAGACCTGCGTGCGCCAACTCGCCCATCGGCCAGCCGAGCGTGCGCAGCGAGAGGAGTGTGATGGTGTCCGGCAACTCGACCACGGTTGCCAGGACCTGGGCCGCCGCTGCGTCGTCGAGGCCGCCGAGCTGGCGCGACAGCGAGCCGACGACCTGCGTGTCAGCGAGGGCACGACAGAGTCGGTGGTACCACAGACCGGTGGTTGCGAGCGCCGCGCCCGACGGGCGAAGGTTGGGCGGCTCCTCGTCGAGGAGGACTCGGAGCAGGAGGTGATCGTCGAGGAGAATGGCGGTCAAGCGAGGTCGGGTTCATCGGTGGCAACCGCGGAAGCGAGAGCGGAGTAGCCACCAGATTCTTCGACTGCGGCCTTCACCAGCGAGCGAAGCCCCCCTCGCGCTGCGGGCACGACCACAAGCGCCGTGCCGAGGTCGGCGACCTCGACGGCCCCACCCTGAGCCAGGTGCCACCGGCGGCGCGCTTCGGCCGGCAACGCCATCTGACCTCGTTCTGACACGCGATAGCTCTGGACTGGCATCGGTTCGAGACTACAAGGGAGTCGTACAAAGTTACAAGGTTCTCTTGTAGCTCGTCGCGAACGCGCCGAAGGTGGACCGCGGCCGTGACCGGTTGCTACGGTGATCGTGACCTTTGTGCCTGCGTTCACAAAGTCGGCTGCCCGATCTCGGGGCGCCGGACCGCACCACCGGTCGGCACAGGTCACGTCCCGGATCCGACCTGGGAGCGCTGATTCCCGGCATGGCCGAGAAGATCGCCCGGCTCACGCGCTGGTTGGTGCCCGCCACCATGCTCCTCACGGTGGCGGCCCTGGCCGCGTGGTGGTTCACGTCCCCATCCGAGGTGACCGTCCACGTCGACGGTGAGCGCATCTCCTTGTCGACCCGGGCCAGCACCGTCGGCGACGTGCTGTCGGAACGGGGCATCGAACTGGAGGCCCACGACCGGGTCGTGCCGCCGCTGGAGGCCGTCCTCGAAGACGGCGAGGCCATCCGCGTCGTCCGGGCGCGAGCCGTCACCGTCGACCTGAACGGCGCCCTCCGCCGGGTCTGGACCACCGGACGGACCGTCGACGACCTGCTCGACGAACTCGCCCTCACCCCCGACGAGGTGGCGCCCGCCGGCACGACGCGCCTCGCCGAAGGGATCACCGTCCGGGTCCGCGACGCCCACGAAGTGACGGTCGTCGCCGACGGCGAGGCGCGACCGCTCCTCACGACGGCTCTCACCGTCGAGGAGGTGCTCGCCGACCTGGGGATCGACCGCGACGGCGACGACGAGGTGGCCCCGGCGCCGGGCACCGCTCTCACCCCGGGGCTCACGATCACCGTCACCCGCGTCGACAGCACGGTGGCTGTCGAGGAGCACACCATCGCCAACCGGATCGTGCGGCGCGACGACCCGAACCTGACCCGGGGGTCCGTCCGCGTAGTGCAGGAGGGGAGGCCGGGTCTCGAGCGGATCGAGTACCGGCTCGTCCGTCGTGACGGCGAAGTCGTCGAGCGGACGGAGTTGTCACGCACCGTCGTGCGCGAACCGGAGACGCGCATCCTCGCCATCGGCACCAAGGATCCCAACCACTCGTTCGGCCAGGCGTCCTGGTACAACGCCGGCTCCATGACCTGCGCCCACCGGTCGCTCCCGTTCGGCACCCGCGTCACCGTCGTGAATCGGGCGAACGGGCGATCCGTGGTTTGCCGGGTGGCCGACCGCGGACCGTTCGTCGCGGGGCGGATCGTCGACCTCGCCTACGACGCCTTCCAGCAACTCGCCGATCCCAGCGTCGGCGTCATCGACGTCCGCATCTCCTGGTAGCGGCCCCGCCGGTACGGTGAGGAGGGTGAGGCTCCTCACCCCCGCCGACGTCCGCGCCCTCCTCGACCGCCACGGCATGCGGGCGAGCCGCGCGCTCGGCCAGAACTTCCTCGCCGACCCCAACACGGCCCGCCGTATTGCCCGCCTGGCGGAGATCGAGCCCGGCGACGCCGTCGTCGAGGTGGGGCCCGGCATCGGTTCGCTCACCCTGGCGCTCGTCGAGGCCGGCGCCGACGTCGTGGCGATCGAGCGGGACCGCCACGTCGTCCCCCTTCTCGACGAAGTGCTCGACGAGGCGCTCGACGCCGAGGTGGCCCGCCCGCACGTCGTCGTCGCCGATGCCCTCACGGCCGACTACGCAGAGATCCTCGGTACTGCGGCCGGGCGATTCACGATGGTCTCGAACCTTCCCTACAACGTCGCCACGCCCCTCGTCGCCCGGTTCCTCGACGACGTGCCCCAGGTCGGGCGGATGCTGGTGATGGTCCAGAAGGAGGTGGCGGAGCGGCTCGTCGCCCGTCCGGGTGAACGGGCGGCTGGCCACGTGTCGGTGAAGGTCGCGTACCACGCGCGGGCCTCCCTCGTCGGCGTCGTCCCGCCCACCGTGTTCGTGCCTCGGCCGCGGGTCGACTCCGCCCTGGTCCGCTTCGTGCGGCACGCCGTGCCGCCCGTCGACGCCGACCTCGCCGCCATGATGGAGTTGGTGCGCGCCGGGTTCGGTCAGCGCCGCAAGACGTTGCGCCGAGCCCTCCAATCGGTGACCGGTGCGGCAACGCCCGCGCTTCTCGAAGCGGCCGGCGTCGATCCCTCGGCCCGAGCGGAGCAACTCGACCTCGACGCCTGGGCGCGCCTCACG
>DATLFW010000243.1:0-3687 GCA_035540775.1 Acidimicrobiia bacterium | reverse complement strand
CGTCTCGCCCGTGAGACGGCGCGCCTCGACGGCGGCGAAGGTCAGCGTGTCGACGCAGCGGGCGGCTTCAGTGCGGGCCGTCCGGATCGGTTTGCCGGCCTCGAGGCAGATGGTGAGAGCGAACTCGTCGAGCCGCTCGCGCAGCAGGTCGGCGGCCCGCTCGAGGACCCGAGCGCGCTCGTGTTGCACGAAGTCGTCCCGGGTGAGAGCGGCGGCAGCGGCGTGACAGGCCCGGTCGACGTCGTCGGCGGTGCACGACGGAACCGCTCCCACGACCTCGCCGTCGTACGGATTCCGCACCTCGATCACGTCTTCTGCCATCCCGACCCCGCTTCCGTTCTTGGCCCTTTGTGCAGGGCTATGCACTGCTCCGGAGGCCAAGTTCGCAGGGCGACGGACGGTCTCGGCGGCGCGCGCCCGTCACGGCCGGGGCACGTAGACGGAACCGCCGGCCTCCCGGAACTCCTCCGACTTCTCCTTCATGCCCAGTTCGACGGCCACCTCGTCGCCGACGCCGTGCGCGGCCGCGTATTCGCGCACGTCCTGGCTGATCCGCATCGAGCAGAACTTCGGACCGCACATCGAACAGAAGTGGGCCGTCTTGGCGGGTGCCGCCGGCAGGGTCTCGTCGTGGTACGAGCGAGCGGTGTCCGGATCGAGCGACAACTCGAACTGGTCTTCCCAGCGGAACTCGAAGCGGGCCTTCGACAGGGCGTCGTCCCACTCCTGCGCCCCCGGATGCCCCTTGGCGAGGTCGGCGGCGTGTGCGGCGATCTTGTAGGCGATCACGCCCTGCTTGACGTCGTCACGGTCGGGCAGCCCGAGGTGCTCCTTCGGCGTCACGTAACAGAGCATCGCCGTGCCGAACATGCCGATCATGGCGGCCCCGATGGCGGACGTGATGTGGTCGTACCCGGGAGCGACGTCGGTGGTGAGCGGACCCAGTGTGTAGAAGGGCGCCTCGTGGCACCACTCCATCTGGAGGTCGACGTTCTCCTTGATCTTGTGCATCGGAACGTGCCCCGGCCCTTCGATCATGACCTGCACGTCGTGCCGCCAGGCGATTTCGGTCAGCTCCCCGAGCGTCTTCAGCTCGGCAAGCTGCGCCTCGTCGTTGGCGTCGGCGATCGAGCCGGGCCGGAGGCCGTCGCCGAGCGAGAAGGCGACGTCGTAGGCGGCCAGGATCTCGCACAGTTCCTCGAAGTGCTCGTAGAGGAAGCTCTCACGGTGATGGGCCAAGCACCAGGCGGCCATGATCGACCCGCCCCGTGAAACGATCCCGGTCACGCGGTCGGCGGCCAGCGGCACGTACGCCAGCCGCACACCGGCATGGACCGTGAAGTAGTCGACCCCCTGCTCGGCCTGTTCGACGATGGTGTCGCGGTAGATCTCCCAGGTGAGCTCCTCGGGCTTCCCGTCGACCTTCTCGAGCGCCTGGTAGATGGGAACGGTGCCGATCGGCACCGGGGAGTTGCGCAGGATCCACTCGCGGGTGGTGTGGATCTCGGCGCCCGTCGAGAGGTCCATCACGGTGTCGGCGCCCCACTTCGTCGACCACCGGAGCTTCTCGACCTCCTCCTCGATCGACGACGCCACGGCCGAGTTGCCGATGTTGGCGTTGACCTTCACGAGGAAGTTGCGGCCGATGATCATCGGCTCCGACTCGGGGTGGTTCACGTTCGACGGGATGATCGCCCGGCCGCGGGCGACCTCGTCACGTACCAGTTCGGGTTCACACCCCTCGCGCACCGCCACGAACTCCATCTCCGGGGTGACCTCGCCACGGCGGGCGTAGTGCATCTGGGTCACGGTGCGGCCGGGCCGGGCCCGCAGTGGGCGTCGCGGTTGACCGGCGGGCAGGCGTTCGCCCGGGGCGGCTCCCCGCCGGACGGCCGCCCGCCCGTCGTCGCGCCGGTCGACGGGACGGCCGTCGTACTCCTCGACGTCACCACGGCCCAGAATCCACGGCCGCCGCAGGGGCGGGAGGCCCTCCTCGGCAACGGACCCTGGCCCCGACGTGTCGTAGAGGCGGACGGGCGGCTCGCCGGCGTCGAGTTTCACCTCCGTGAACGGAACGCGGAGGCCGCCGGGCCCCTCGACGTAGACCTTGGTGCGACGAGCGCTCTCGGTCATGGCATCTCCCTTCGCCGGCATGACCCGGATCAGGTTCGGCGGTCGACGCTCGGCCGGGCGGCCGGCGTCCTCTCAGCCCGGGCAGGGCTCCCGCGTGCGCGTGTATTGATTCGCCGCCGACCGTACCACCCGGCGTCCCACCAGCAACCGGGCGCCTCGACCCTCCGCCGCGCGACGCGCGTCCGCCGCCCGGCACCCGTGCACGCATCGCCCGAACGGAGTAGAACGGAGCGGTTTCACGGAAGGCGGCGAGGGGTACACGGTGCGTGACCAGCCGGTCGACAGGGCCGACGAGATGCGGGGATTCGACTCGCCCCCGATCCACGCGCCCCGGATCTGGTCGACCCTCTTCGTCGTCCGCCATCTGGCGATCGTGGCCTTCGCCACCGCGTTCGCCGCCATCCCGTCCTTCGGCGACGACCGCTTCGTCCTCGCCGCCGCCGTCCTCGCCGTCCTCCCCTACGACTTCACCATCCACCTCTACACCCGCCGGCACGCCCGCCTGCCGCGGTCGATGCCGTTCACGTACGCCGTCATCCCGGCCGTCCTGACGGCGGTCTTTCCAATCGGGTGGCTCCCGGCGGTGGCGGCGACCCTCGGCAACCTGTCGCTCTTCGCCGTCACCTTCCACCGCAACGTCAACGCGCTCTCGGCGTTGGTCTCGGCCACCGCGCTCGGCGTCGCCGGCCTCGTCGCCGAGCCCGAGCAGTTCGCCGCCGGCCTCGTGGCGTACGCCGTCACGGCCCCCGCCATCGTCCTCGGCGTCGGAGCGCTCTTCGACGCCCGGGAGCAGAGCGACCGGCGGTACCGCGACTTCGTGGAAAACGCCAACGACATGATCTACACGCACGACCTCACGTCGCTCCGCTTCTTGTCGGCCAACAGCGCCGCGCTCACATTGACCGGGTACGGCGAAGAGGAACTCCGCCGCATCACGGTTGCCGACATCGTGGCGCCTGAGCATCTCGAACGGGCCGCCGGGATGATCCAGGCCAAGGTCGAGGGTGAGGCGGAGGCGACCAGGTACGAGTTGGAGATCGTCACGAAGGACGGTCGCCGCCTCCCGGTCGAAGTCAGCACCCGCCTCATCCGCCACCGGGGTCAGCCGGTCGCCGTCCAGGGCATCGCCCGCGACATCTCCGACCGCCGGCACGTGGAGGCGCAGCGCGCCGCCCTCGACCGCGCCCGCAGCGAGTTCATCGCCAATGCCGCCCACGAGCTGCGGACACCACTCACGACGTTGGCGGGACTGGCCGCCGTCCTCGCCGCGGACCGGGAGGACATGACGACCGAGGAACTCGACGAGGCCCTCGCGGCGCTGGCGCGCCAGGGACGTCGCGCCCACCTGCTCGCCGACAAGCTCCTCGACCTGTCGGCGATCGAGATGGGCGGGATCGGGGTGTCGCCGGAGCCGGTCTCGGTCCTCGACACGATCGGGCGGGTGCTGGAGGAAGCGCCGCCGCCGCCGGGCGTCAACATCGACGTGCGGGTCCCGTCCGACGTGACGGTGATGGCCGACCCGGTGCGGCTCACCGAGGTGCTCGTCAACCTCGT
>DATLFW010000242.1:0-4777 GCA_035540775.1 Acidimicrobiia bacterium | reverse complement strand
ACCGCCTGGGTGCTCGACTACAACACCGAGCGGCCGCACGACAGCCTGGGCAAGGACACCACCCCGGCCGAGGCCCGAGCGGCGGCTCTGTCCACTCACAATCTGGCAGCCTGAGCGTCAACCGACGGAGGGGTCACTACGGCCCTCGGGCGCTCAGGCCTCGTCGACCAGGCGCTGGTATCCGGCGGCGTCGAGGAGGGCGTCGACCTGGCTGGCGTCGGACATCTCGATGACGCAGATCCATCCGTCGCCGTAGGGGGCGTCGTTGATCTTCTGCGGAGCGTCGCCCAGGTCGGCGTTGACCTCGACGACGGTGCCGGCCACCGGGGCGTAGATGTCGGACACCGACTTGGTCGACTCGACCTCGCAGAACGCCTGCCCGGCGGTGACCGTCGTGCCGACCTCGGGGAGGGTCACATAGACGATGTCGCCGAGGGCGTCCTGGGCGTAGTCGGTGATGCCGATGCGGGCGCGGTCACCCTCGACGGCCACCCACTCGTGCTCTTCGGTGTAGCGAAGCCCTTCAGGAAACTCCATGGCGCCAGACCCTAGCCGTCCCCGCCCCGTTCTTGGCCCTTTGTGCAGGGATAGAGACGGCTGGAGGGGCCAAGTTCGCAGCGACGGGCGGTGGCACGATGGAGACATGTCCCCTCCAGGCGATGGGAACGACCGCTCCGCACAAGAGGTCTTGGTGGACCATCTCGCCCTCGCCGCCGCCGGCAACTGGAGGACCGACCTGGAGCGCAACGTCGCCGATGACGTCGTCGTGCTTATGGGATTCGGCGTCTTCGAGGAATCGATCAGGTGCGAATCCTCGCCGAGACCGACGGCGCGCGGGTGCGCGACGGTGCTGTCACGTTCGTCATCCGGGGGAACGGATCGTGGCGCAGACCATTCACCACACCGTTGAGGTCCGGTGACCGACGGTTCGTCCGTTCTCGAATTTGGTCTCGAGAACCGCGCATATCCCTGCACAAAGGGCCAAGAACGGGAAGGGCCTAGCGGAGCATGGAGCGGATGCGGCGGGCGTGTTCCTGGGCCAGCTGGCGGGCTTCGTGGTCGCTCGCGCCCTCCGCCCACACCCGCGTCAGCGGCTCCTCCGCATCGGGCGCTACCAGCACCCACCCGTTCGGGTAGATCACCTTCACGCCGTCGACGAGCACGACCTCACGGTCCTTCGACCGCTCGACCATGTTCCGCATCACGGTGCCCTTCTGCTCCCACGGCGTCGGCACGGCCTCCTCGGCGACGTGAACCGAGGGAAGGCGTCGCACCACCTCGGAGAGCCGCTGCCCGGTGGCGGCGAGCATGTCCATCACCTTGGCGAACGCCATGATGGCGTCGAAGGCCGGCAGGAAGTCGGGCCACACGTAGCCACCGTCGCGCGACGCGGCGAAGTCGATCTGGCCGCTCGTGACCTCCTCCATCAGCCCGGCGGCCGAGAGCGTCGTCCAGACGACCTCTCCCCCATTCGCCCGGGCGATGTCCTCGGCCGCCTGGCTCGCCGAAACCGGAACGGCGACGCGGGCGCCGGGTCGCACGCTCGTCACGAGCGAGATGACCGCGAGGAGGGCCTGGTCAGGCGTGAGGGGCGTCCCCTCGTCGTCGACGAGGAGGAGCGTCTCGCCGTCGGGATCGAGGACACACCCGAGGTGGCTCCCCGACGTGCGGACGAGTTCACCGATCCGCTGCGCTCGTCGCTCGACCTCGTCGCCGGTCAGGACGGCGGTCGCCGTGCTCGCGTAGGGGTTCACGGCCAGGATCTCCGCCCCCAGCTTCGACAGGACGGTGGGCAGCACCATCGACGTTGCCCCGAAGGAGTAGTCGAGGACCGCCTTGAACCGACGCTCGCGAATCCGCTCCGTGTCGAGCGTCCGCTGGAGCGCCGACGTGTAGAACTCGACGGCTCGGGGCGGGAACACGATGTCACCGATCTCGGCGGCGAAGGCCCGCCGGAAGTCTTCGCGCGCCAGTTGCCGCTCGATCTTGCGCTGGGCTGGTTCGTCGAGGTCGCGCCCCTCGCTGTCGAAGAAGCGGATCTCGAGGCTCTGCGGATCGCCCGCTGCCAAGCGCACGGTGATGCCGCCCTGCGCCCGGTCGTTGCGCACTTGGAAGCGCGTCAGCGGAACCGGGGCCAGCTCGAGGTCGTCGACGCTGATTCCCGACAGGTTCAGCGCCCCCTGCATCACCCGCTTCAACGCCCGGGCCGTCCGGCTCGAGTCGCGGCTCATCGTCACGACGGAGCCCTTCTTGAGCGTGCTGCCGTAGGCGACGGCCAGGCGGACCCCGAGCTCCGGGCCGATGTCGACGTTGGCGAGGCCGCGCACGCCCCGCCGCCCGAAGAGGCTGCGGGCGCCACGGCTCTCCCACACGATCGAGGCGTTGACGACGGCGTCGTCCTCGATCGTCTTGAATGGGTACACCTTCAGCCCCGGGTTGATCACGGCGTGTTCGCCGACGAAGCACTCGTCGCCGAGCACCACGCCCTCTTCGATGCGCGCGCCGTGACGGAGGTCGCACGACCGCCCGACCGAACATCCGCGCAGCCGCGTCGCCGGCCCCAGGTACGAGTGGTCGTGCACCAGCGAGCGCTCGAGGAAGGCGTCGTGGCGGACGATGACGTCGCTTCCGAGCACGACGTACTCACCGAGCCTCGCCCCCGCCTCGATCCGGCAGTTGTCGCCGATGACGCACGGCCCTTCGACCACGGCGTCGGGGTCGACGTCGGCGCCCTCCCCCAGCCAGACGCCCTCACGGATCATGAAGCCGGGCACGTCGATGGAGACGGCGCCGCTCAGGATGTCGCGGTGCGCTTGGAGGTACGCCTCGGGCGTACCGACGTCTTCCCAGTAACCCTCGGCAACGTGGCCGTACATGGGTCGGCCCGCCTCCAGCATGGCGGGGAAGACTTCGCCGGAGAAGTCGACGGGGCGGCCGGCGTCGATGTAGTCGAACACTTCGGGCTCGAGCACGTAGATCCCGGTGTTGACCGTGTCCGAGAAGACCTGTCCCCACCCCGGCTTCTCCAGGAACCGCTCGATCGAGCCGTCCTCGTGGGTGATGACGATCCCGAACTCCAGTGGGTTCTCGACGCGCTTGAGAGCGATGGTGGCGGTGGCGCCCTTCTCCCGGTGGGCCTTCCAGATCTCGGTGAGGTCGACGTCGGTCAGAACGTCGCCGGAGATGACGAGGAAGGTGTCGTCGAGCTGCGCCGCGGCGTTGCGGACGGAGCCGGCGGTCCCGAGGGGCTCCTCTTCCAACGCGTAGCGAAGCTCGACCCCGAATTCCGACCCGTCGCCGAAGTAGTTGCGAATGTGGTTCGCCAGGTACGCAACCGTGACGACGATCTCGTCGAACCCGTGCCGCACCAAGAGCCGGATGATGTGTTCCATCATCGGGCGGTTGACGACCGGGATCATGGGCTTCGGCTGGTTGCTCGTCAAAGGCCGCAGCCGCGTCCCCTCGCCGCCCGCCATGATCACTGCCTTCATCGGGTCGTCACTCCCTTGTCCTCACCTGGCGCCCGCAACGCAGCCGGGACGCGCTGCGCGTACTGCACCGCGGCGTAGTAGCTGAAGATCATTCCCGGCACTGCACAGATCCACGCCAGCGCCCGCCACAGATCGTCGTTCGCCGTGCCGGCCTCGGCGAGCAGGAAGAGCGGAAGTGCGAACATCAGGCCGAACGCCCCTGCCTTGCCGACCCACAGGACGTCGATCCGGGCGGCCCCCATGGCTGCCATCACCAGCACCACCGCCGAGATGAGGACCTCGCGCACCACGACCGGCCAGAACACGAGGCCGGGGATGGAACCGTCGACGGCGAGGGCGATCGCCGCCACGACGAGGAGAAGCCGATCGGCTGTGGGGTCGAGGACCTTGCCGAGCTCGCTCGCCTGGTCGAAGCGGCGCGCGACCCACCCGTCGACCCAGTCGGTCCCTCCGAGGACGGCGAGCAGGGCTGCGGCGCCGAGACGGGTGTCGCGCCCGAACAGGAGCCAGACGAAGAGCGGGACGCAGGCCAGACGGATCATGGTCAGACCGTTGGGCACGGTCAGGATTCGTGTGCTCGCCCCGACGGTCGCCGCCTCCGTATGCATGCCGAGAGTGTAGGCAGGGGCGCCCGGGAATCCCGGGGCTGCGACCGGCGGGGTCATCCGATGGACGCCGCCGCCTCGTCGGTTGCGAACACGTGCAGCCGTGCAGTGTCGAGGCGGGAAGCGGGAACGTCGTCACCCGCCACCATCGCCGCCAAGGCCTCGGCCTTCTCGGCACCGACCACCAGCATCATGAGGTCGTGGGCCGCGTTGATGACCGGGAAGGTGAGACTGAGCCGGCGGAAGCCTGCGTGTTCGCCCGTCGACACGACGAGGCGCTCGCGTTCGTCGAGTTCGGGGGTGCCGGGGAACAGCGACGCGACGTGACCGTCGGTGCCGATGCCGAGATGCACGACGTCGAGCTCCGGGGGGTCGCCGCAGAACGTCTCCAACGTCTCGGTGTACCGGGCGGCGGCCTCGTCGAGACTCGGCATGCCGACCGGCATCGGATGGAGATTGACGGACGGGATGGCCGCGTATGCCAACAGGTGATCACGCAGGCCCGTGAAGTTCCGGTCGGGCGAGTCGTCGCGGGTTGCACGTTCGTCGACCTGGAAGAGGTGGACCGCCTCCCACGGCAGCTCCATCTTCGCCAGCTCCTCGAACATGCGGAACGGCGATGTCCCGCCGGACATCGCGAGGCAGCAGCGACCGCGCTGGTCGACCGCGTCGATCAGCGCC
>DATLFW010000241.1:0-3001 GCA_035540775.1 Acidimicrobiia bacterium | reverse complement strand
GTCCAGTACGCCGTCTTCTCGACCTTCACGGGCTCCGGATCCTCGGCCGCCGAGGCCGAACCGGTGACGCCGCCGAAAAGACCGACGGCGAGCGCGGCGACGATCATGCCGGCGCCGAGGCGCTGACGGCGGCGGAAACGCGGGCGGGGACCGTCCGTGGTGGTCTTCACGTTGCTACCCCTTGGTGCGATGGATGGCTGCGATGTACGTGCCTGCGGGTCGTGCTGTGCCTGAGAGTTCGACATCGGGGTTCTCCATGCCTGCCTGGGCGTCGAAAGTCACACCAGGGGCATCCGGGGGCGGTTTGCCTCGAATCTACCCGAAGCGGCTCAGGCCGAGACGTCCCACACGGCTCCGCCCTGCACGAGTGCCGCCAGGTCGCCCTCGCCCCGCTGCTGACGGGCGGCCTCGATCTGGCGATCCATCTCGGCCCCGTACTCGGGCTTCACGACGGCCCGGAACACGCCCACAGGAGTCGGCATGGTGGGCCCGGTCGAGATCCGTGAGAGGGCGAAAGCGACGGCGGGGTCGAGGCGCGCCTCGTCGTGGACGAGGATCGCCTCCTCCCCTACCTCGGCCACATCGACGGCCCGGATCTGGCCGTCGTCGCCGAGGACGAGACCGCGTTCTCCATCGGCGCCGAAACGGATCGGCTCGCCGTGACGAAGGTTGATCAGCATGTCGTCACGCACCTTGCGCCCGGTGATCGCCTCGAACGCACCGTCGTTGAAGACGTTGCAGTTCTGGTACACCTCGACGAAGGCGGCGCCCCGGTGCTCGTAGGCGCGGCGGAAGACCTCCATCATGTGCTGGCGGTCCATGTCGTGCGTCCGGGCGACGAAAGTCGCCTCGGCGCCGAGCGCGAGCGACAGCGGGTTGAACGGGGTTTCGAGCGATCCGAAGGGGGTCGACTTGGTCACCTTCCCCGACTCGCTGGTCGGCGAGTACTGCCCCTTCGTCAGCCCGTAGATCTGGTTGTTGAACAGCAGAATCGTGATGTTGACGTTGCGGCGCAGGGCGTGGATCAGGTGGTTTCCCCCGATGGAGAGGGCGTCACCGTCGCCCGTGACGACCCAGACGTCGAGATCGGGGCGCGCCGTCGCCAACCCCGTGGCGATCGCCGGCGCCCGCCCGTGGATGCTGTGCAGGCCGTAGGTGTTCATGTAGTACGGGAAGCGGGCGGCGCACCCGATGCCCGACACGAACGCCTGGGTCTCCGGCTTCACACCGAGCTCCGGCATCAGCAGCTGCACGGCGGCCAGGATCGAGTAGTCGCCGCACCCCGGACACCACCGGACCTCCTGGTCGCTCTGGAAGTCCTTGCGGCCCAGCGCCACCGGGGTCGCATGACCGTTCTGGGCCTGCCCGTTGGTCTCGGTCATCAGGCCGTCCTCTCCTGCTCGGGAACGTACTCGGCGCCCTCGTAGGCATCCGTGTCGCCCAGGACCTCGAGCACCCGATGCTCGATCTCGGCGGAGCGGAACGGGAGCCCTTGCACCTTCGAGAGCACCTGGGCGTCGACGAGGAACTCGGCCCGAACGAGGCGGGACAGCTGCCCCGAGTTCATCTCCGGAACCAGCACGAACTCGTAGCGGGACAGGATCTCGCCGAGCGACGACGGGAACGGGTTGAGGTGACGGAGGTGGCAGCGGGAGACGGAGCGCCCTCGCGCCCGCAGGCGCCGGACGGCGGCCTTGATCGGCCCCCACGTGCTCCCCCAGCCCAGCAGCAGAATCCGGGCCCCGTCCTGTTCGTCCAGCTCGGGCTCGGGGATGTCACGGGCGATCCCGGCCACCTTTGCGGCGCGGAGGTGTGTCATCCGCTCGTGGTTGGCCGGGTCGTACGACACGTTCCCGGTGACGTCGGCCTTCTCCAGCCCGCCGATGCGGTGCTCGAGCCCAGGAGTGCCCGGCAGGGCGAGCGGGCGGGCCAGCGTGTCGGGGTCACGCTGGTACGGGAAGAACGCCGGGTTGCCGTCGGCGTCGACGCCGTTCGGTGCGGTGGCGAAGTCGATGCCGAGGTCGGGCAGGGCATCGAGGTCGGGCAGGCGCCACGGTTCGGCCCCGTTCGCGAGGTAGCCGTCGGTGAGCAGGATCACGGGCGTGCGGTACTTGAGGGCGAGCCGGGCCGCCTCCACGGCGGCGGCGAAGCAGTCGCTCGGCGACTGGGCCGCCACGATGGGCAACGGCGACTCCCCGTGCCGCCCGTACATGGCGTGGAGGAGATCGCTCTGCTCCGTCTTGGTGGGAAGGCCGGTCGAGGGCCCACCCCGCTGCACGTCGACGACGATCAGCGGGAGCTCGAGGCTGATGGCGAGACCCACCGTCTCCGACTTGAGGTCGAGGCCGGGGCCACTCGTCGTCGTCACCCCGAGGCAGCCGCCGTAGGCGGCGCCGAGCGCCATTCCGGCCGCTGCGATCTCGTCCTCGGCCTGAATGACCTTGACCCCGAACTCTTTGTAGCCGGCCAGGATCTGGAGGATGTCGGAGGCGGGTGTGATCGGGTACGACCCGAGGAAGAGCGGCAGCCCCGACTGCTGCGAAGCAGCGACGAGGCCGAGTGCAAGCGCCTGGTTTCCGGTGATGTTGCGATAGCGACCAGGCGGCAGCTTGGCCGGGCGCACCTCGAAGGGATGGTCGAAGAGCTCTGCCGTCTCCCCGAAGTTGTAGCCCGCCTTCAAGGCGGCCACGTTGGCGTCACGGACCTCGGGCTTCTTCCCGAACTTCGCCTCGATCCACTCGAGGGTCGGCTCGAGGGGCCGGGTGTACATCCAGGTGAGGAGCCCAAGGGCGAAGAAGTTCTTCGATCGCTCGGCGTCGCGGGGCTTCACGCCGAGTTCCTTGGTCGCCTCCAGCGTGAGGGTCGTCATCGGGACCCGGAAGACCTGGTAGGCGTCGAGGGAACCGTCGTCGAGCGGGTTGGCGGCGTAGCCCGCCTTGTCGAGGTTGCGGGTCTCGAAGGTGTCCTCGTTCACGATGAGCGTGCCGCCGGGCACGAGGTC
>DATLFW010000240.1:0-8543 GCA_035540775.1 Acidimicrobiia bacterium | reverse complement strand
GAGCGAGCCCGTGTGAGGACGGAACGGACCGAGGCGACGGTTGAGCCGTCCTCTTCGGCGAGTTCGGAGAGGGTGAGGCTCCGGTGGACCTGGGCGAGGAGGAGGCGACGCTCGCGGGGCGTCAGCTTGGCCATCGCCTCGCGCACCCGCTCCAGCGTCTCGGTCGTCGCCATGGCGTCGCCGGGGTCAGGGGTGGTGCGCCGGTCCGGTGCCTCGGGGACCTCGGCCGCCGGCACGGCGAAGCGGCGTCGCCGCAGCTCGTCGATGCCACGGTGGCGTGCGACGGTGGCGAGCCAGGGGAGGAACGACTCCCGCCGGTCGAGATCGTCCATCCGCGACAGCGCTTTGAGGTACGTCTCTTGGACGAGGTCGTCGGCGTCGTACGGGTCGCCAACCAGTCGTTCGCACACTCGGTGCAGGGCCTCGCGGTGGGCCCACAGCTCGTCGAATCCGACCGGTTCGTCGAGGTCGATCTCGTCGGGCGTGGTGCGACCGTGGTCGCCCCGACCGCCCAGCGGGATTCGAACCGCCATGCCGACCCCCGTCGCCGACTCGCGGACCGCCCGGTCGGGCGGTCCGTCCTTCCCTTCCTCCACACGCCGTGGAGGGATTGATCGCGCCCGGGGGAGGGGGCGGAACGATCCGGAAGCGTAGTTCGTCCGTTGTGCGACGTCATCTCCGCTGCCGCTTTCCGTCTCTTCGACACGCCGGGCCGTGCCCAAGTGACGGAAAGCGGGGGTTTTTTCGCGAAGGGCCGGCGACTCGCCCGTGCTTGGGGGCGGTCCGGCATGTGGAGCAGTGCGGCGACGTCGAACGACTCCATCGGTGTCATGGCGGCCAGGCGTCCGGAAGGACGCCGTCAGAGCAACACGACACATATGCCACCGACAAGGAGGGGCACGCAATGAAGAAGGCGATCATCACCCTGGGTGTTGCCGGTCTGGTTTCGGCTGGGGCGTGGCTCATGCCCGCCGGCGCTGAGACGGTCGAGACCCCCGCTGGGAGCCTGACGGTCGACGAGAGCGGCGTTGTCGCCGACGGCGTCGAGAGCAACCCCGACCCGCTCGACGGTTACCTCACGGTGACCGAGGAGGGCGTGTGCGGCCAGGACCAGGGCGCTCCGGACGACGAGGACGCCAACCCGTCCTGCAACGAGGCGCTCATCACGGGTCAGATCCCCGCCTGATCGAGGGGACATCGCGCACGACGGGGGCGGCCTTCGGGCCGCCCCCGTCTCGCGTCCGGGCGCGACGACGCGGGGGCCGGGGTGTGGAGAGGATGACGGCCCCACCGGAGGCACCCGCGGCGCGTGAACGACGAGACGGTGACGACCACCCGCCCCGTGCGGGTTCTGGAGCCCGACGGGCGGATCGCCCTCGGGGAACTGTGGTCGGCACGCGACCTCATGGTGCTGCTGGCATGGCGCGACCTGAAGGTCCGCTACGCCCAGTCGCTTCTGGGAGCGGGATGGGCTCTGGGACAGCCCCTCCTCATGATGGGAGTCTTCTCGGTCTTCCTCGGCGTCCTCGCCAAGGTTCCGGCCCCCGGCGGCCTCCCGTACCCGGTGTTCGTGCTCTCGGGGCTCGTCCCGTGGGTCTTCTTCGCAAACTCGGTGACGAGCACCGGCCAGAGCGTCGTCGGGAGTGCGCAGCTGGTCGAGAAGGTCGCCTTCCCGCGCCTCGTCATGCCCATCGCGGCGATGCTCGCGTGGCTCCCCGATCTCGGAATCTCCATCGCCCTCCTCCTCGGCGTGATGGCGGCGTGGGGCATGGCCCCGGGGTGGGGAATCGTCGCCCTCCCGCTGTTCGCCGTTCTTGCCGTGTGCGCCGCCGTCGCCGTCGGTCTGTGGGTGGCCGCCCTCAACGTCGCCTACCGCGACGTGAAGTACGCGATCCCGTTCCTGCTCCAGGTCGGCATGTTCGCGACGCCGGTCGTGTACTCGGCCGAACTCGTCCCCGACAGTGCCCAGGTGCTCTACGGCCTGAACCCGATGGCGGGCGTCGTCGAGGGGTTCCGCTGGGCCCTCCTCGGAACCCCGGCTCCCCATGCCGGGCTCCTCGCCGCTTCCGTCGCCGTCACCGGCGTGGTGATGGCCGGCGGCCTCGCCTACTTCCGGCGTGTCGAACGGTGGTTTGCCGATGTCATCTGACGCCGGTGCCCGCCCGCTCGCCGTCCGCGTCGAGGGGATCGGCAAGCGGTACCGCGCCGGGCACACCGACGGCCTGTTCCGGTACCGGTCGCTCCGAGAGGAGCTCTCGCCACGCCGGGACCGTCGTCATGCAGACGCGGGCGATGCCGACCGCACGATGTGGGCGCTCCGTGACGTGTCGTTCGAGATCCGCGAGGGGGAGCGGGTCGGCATCATCGGGCGCAACGGGGCGGGGAAGAGCACGCTGTTGAAGGTCCTGTCCGGGATCACGCCGCCGACCGAGGGGCGGGCCGAGATCCACGGGCGAGTGGCGTCGCTCCTCGAGGTGGGAGCGGGCTTCCATCCGGAGTTGACGGGGCGGGAGAACATTTTCCTTGCCGGAGCGGTCCTCGGCATGCGCCGCCCGGAGATCGCCCGGAAGGTGGACGACATCGTCGAGTTCGCCGGCGTCCCGCGCTTCATCGACACGCCCGTGAAGCGCTACTCGAGCGGGATGTACTTGCGGCTCGCCTTCAGCGTCGCCGCCCACCTCGAGCCCGACGTCCTGCTCGTCGACGAAGTGCTGGCGGTGGGCGACGCGGAGTTCCAGCGCCGCTGTCTCGGCCGCATGGAGGAGATCGGAAGCCGCGGCCGCACGGTCGTGTTCGTGTCGCACAGCATGCCGGCGGTGCTCCGCCTGTGCGAGCGCGTCGTCCTCCTCGACGGCGGGCGGTTGGTCGCCGACGGCCCGCCGCACGAGGTGATTCGGACCTACCTCGACGCCGGTCTCGGCACTTCGGCCCGGCGGGAATGGCCCGACCCGGCCGACGCTCCCGGCGACAGTATCGCCCGCCTCCGTTCGATCCGGATCCTCGGCGGGGACGGCGCTGTCACCGAAACCGTCGATCTCACTCGCCCCTTCGATGTCGAGGTCGAGTACCACCACATGACGAACGATCCCGCGTCGCGACCGTTCGTGTCGCTGCACTTCGTCGACGAGCACGGCGTCTGCTTGTTCGCCTCGGCCGACTTCGGTGACGAGTCGTGGTGGCGGACCCCTCGAGCCCCCGGCCTCGTCCGGTCGCGGTGCCGGATCCCGGCAGACCTGCTCGCCGAGGGGAAGGTCTTCGTGCGGGTCGCCATCGGGAGCCTCGACCCGGTCACCGTCCACGCCGACGAGCACGACGCCGTCGCCTTCCAGGTGGTCGATCCGAACGACGGCACCGGTGTGCGGGGCCCGTACGCCAACGAGTGGCCCGGCGTCGTCCGCCCACGCCTGGCGTGGGAGGTCGGTCAGGTCGGCGGCGAGGTGCCGTACCAGGTCTCGAACTGAGGCCGGAGGTCGGCGAGCGCGGGCGCGGCGAGGTCTCGTTCCGAGACGACGGGGTCGTCGAGCGGCCAGGGGATCGCCAACTCGGGGTCGCGGTACGAGACGGCGACGTCGAGCGCCGCGTCGTACGGCGAATCGACCCGGTAGCAGAGGTCGGCCCAGTCGGACAGGGCTTGGAAGCCGTGAGCGCAACCGGGCGGGACCGAGAGTTGGAGGTGTGCCTCGTCGTCGAGGTGGAAGCTCTCCCACTGCAGAAAACTCGGTGACCACGGGCGGAGGTCGACGACCACGTCGAAGACGGCTCCTCGCGCGCACCGGATCAGCTTGGCCTCGGTGAGGTTCGACCGCGTGTGGAGGCCGCGGATCGTGCGGTGGCGGGACCGCGACTGGTTCTCCTGGACGTAGCGGGTGTGGTCGATGCCGGCGGCCGAATAGAGGTCCGCGTCGAACACCCGGAGGAACCATCCCCGGTCGTCGGGGCGCGGCTCGGGCCGGATGAGCCGCACGCCGTGCAGCGAGGTCTCCGACACCTCCACCTCGTCACGCCTCCTGTCCAGCCCGCCGATCGGCCGGGCGCGGGCCGTCACCCTAACAGCGGCTCCGACGGGGGCGGGCGAGCGCGACCGGTCCCGCCCTGGCGTGTGGAGAGAGCGGGAGAAGGAGTCGCTCATGCGGGTTCTCGTCACGGGAGCGTCGGGATTCATCGGCTCGCACGTGGTGCGCGAGCTGGTGGCGCGCGGCGACGTCGTCTACGCCCTGGCGCGCCCGGAGAGCTCCCTCCACCGCCTGGAGGGCGTGGAGCGACAGGTGCACGTCCTCGTGGCCGACCTCGCCGACGCGGACGCCACGGCGCGAGCCGTCGCCGCGGCCCGCCCGGACGGTGTCGTCCACGCCGCCTGGTACGTCGACCCCCTCCGATACCTCCACGCCGTCGATGAGAACCTGCAGGCCCTCGAAGCCTCGACTCGGCTCCTCCGCCTCCTGGTGGCGGCTGGGTGCGGACGCATCGTCGTCGTCGGGTCCGGTTTCGAGCGGACGGCCGGCGGGTCGGCGGGCGGAACCGTTCCTCATCCCGCCAGCATCTACGCCTCCTGCAAGGCGGCGTTGCACGAAGTCGTCGAGCGCCTGGCCGTCGACGGATACGCCGTCGCCTGCGCCCACCCCTTCTACCTCTACGGCCCGTGGGAGGACGAGCGACGTTTCGTACCCTCCCTGGCGCGCTCGCTTCTCGCCGGCAAGGGCGTTCCGGTCACCGACGGGCGACAGCGTCGCGATTTTCTCCACGTCGCCGACGTGGCGGCCGCCCTCTGCACGATCTTGGAACGGGAGGGTGCCGGATCCTTCGACGTCTGCTCGGGGACGCCGGTCGCGTTGACGGAGGTCTACGAAGCCATCGGGCAGGCGACTGGGCGTCCCGACCTCCTCGACGTCGGCGCCCGTCCCTATGGCGCAGGCGAAGTCGTGACGGCGACCGGTGACGCCGAACCGTTGCGTCGGCTGGGTTGGTCGCCACGGTTCGATCTCGCCGAGGGCATCAAGGACGCCGTCGCGTGGTGGGACGAGCGCCTCGTCACCGTGGGGGTGTGACGTGGCCCCGACGTTCACGGTCGTCACCCCGACCCGTCGCCGGCTCCCGCTTCTGCGCCAGGCGGTCGCCTCCGTCCTCGCCCAGAGCGAGCCCGACGTGGAATTGGTGGTGTCCGACAACGCGTCCGACGACGGCACGCGTGAATGGGTGCTCGCACAAGAGGACGAGCGGCTCCGGTACGTGGCCCCGGATCGCGTCCTGAACGCTCATGACCACTGGGACTTCGCACTCGGCCATGCACGCGGCGAGTGGGTGATGATCCTGCCGGACGACGACGGGTTGGTGCCGACGGCGCTGGAACGGGTGCGGTCGGTCCTCGACGACGCCCCCCGGGCGGTCGCATGGCGAGAGGCGACCTACAGCCACACGGTCGCTCCCGTGCGTTCGTTGCCGCCCGAGGAGCTGAACCAAGCCGTCGTCGATCCGTTCACCGGCCGGGTGTCCGACATCGACTGCCGCGAGGAACTCCATGCCCTGTTCGCTCGGCGGGAGACGGGCCCGGCGCCTGGTCTGGCGGCCGGCGTGATGCACCGCGATGCCGTCGAACGAATTCGGCGCACGTTGGGGCACGTCTTCTCGGGACCGGACCCGTTCATCCGGGCCGCCGTCGCGTACATGGCGCTCGAGGCGACCTACCGGGTCGTCGACCTGCCGCTCAACCTCCGGGGTCTCACGGCGGCCTCCATCTCGCTCAGCTTCACCCGAAACGAACGTGGCGGGCACGACGTCGTGACGGAGTTCGACACCGAAGACCTCCTCACGATGGTCCCGACGAGGGCGCGGACGGCGACGAACGTCATCGCCGAGTCTCTGCTGCGGTCGAAGGTGGCGCTGCCGCACCACCTCGCAGGGGTCGAGCACGACCTCGTCCGCTACTTCCTCGTCGCCCGCCAGGAACTCGACGACCCGCATCGTGGCGACGACGGCGGGGTGGCGCTGGCCGAGTGGCGGGCGGCCGTGCACGCCCAGCGGCCCACTGTCCGGGCGGCCGTCGTCGCCTCGCGGTCTGCCGAGCAGGCTCGCCGCCGCGCCATTGCGGCCGCGCATCGCGCCGCCGCGTCGGTTCCCGGCGCGCGCCGCCTCCGCAAGGCCGTGCGGGCCGGCATCGAGGGCCGGTCGGAACTCGTCGTCCTCGCCGGCCGTGACCACGACTTCGAGGATCTGGCCGGCGCCGCCCGGGCCGTGGACGCGCTGCTCCCCGCCACCCGTGTGCAGCGCAGCGAAGTGGCCGAACTGGCGGCGGCGACATGACGGCCCTTCCAGCCCTCGACGCCCTTCCCCCCACGGAAGAGGTTGCGGTCTGTCCGGTGTGCGACAGCGCGAGCGCCTCGTCGCTCGGTGCCACGCGCGACCGGATCCACGACCTCCCGGGGGAATTCGGGCTCCTTCGCTGCGACGAGTGCGGGCTCGTGCGGCTCTCGCCGCGGCCGGTGAAGGAGGGGATCGGCTACTACTACCCGGCCGACTACTACGACCTCTTCTACCCGGCGGACGGCGGGGGGGACGGCGGCGTCGACGGCTGGCTGGGTCGGCTGCGACGTCGTATCGGGGCCCACCTCCGGGCGGTCGTACTCGACGCCTGGGGGTACCCGACGGCGGAAGCGCGACGCTTGCATCGCCTCGCCCGCCCCCTCGTGGTCCCGTGGTACCGGTCCCGGGTCTTCTTCGGCAACCGCGGGGTGCCGCGCTGGGTCGAGGGGGGTCGCGCCCTCGACGTCGGCTGTGCCTCTGGTGCCTTCCTCGCCTGCCTCAAGTACTACGGGTGGGAGGTCGCCGGCGTCGAACCCGACGAGCGGATGGCGGGAGAGGTGTCGGAACGCCTCGACTGCCCCGTGTTCCCGGGCGAGGTCACCGAGGCGCCGTTCGCCGACGGGTCGTTCGATCTCGTTCATCTTCGCGACGTCGTGGAGCACATGTACGACCCGGTCGCGTCCATCCGGGCGGCCGCCGCCCTCGTGAAGCCGGGGGGCGAGATGTTCGTCGAGACGCCCAACGCGGACGGTGTCGGCGCCCGCCAGTGCGGGCCGTACTGGTACGCATGGGAGTCCCCGCGCCACCTCCACCTGTTCACGCCCTCGACCCTCCGACGCGTGCTCGAGGAGGCGGGGCTGGAAATCGAGCAGCTGACGACGGAGCCGCTCCGGGACGTCTACGCCGTCGAAGACGCCTTCCGCCGGGAGGAAGCGGCGACCGGGAACGACGGCGCCGGGCAGGACGGTGTCTCGCGGTTCCGCATCCGGCGTTCGCAGCGCCCTCGGGCCGCTGCCTTGGCTGTGGCCGCCTGGCTCCGTCGGAGGGTCGATCCGCTCAGTGGCGATGTCCTCGTGTGCCGGGCGAGGAGGCCACTCAGGTGAGCACGAGCAGGCCGACCGTGAGTGTCGTCGTTCCGACCCGGAACCGGGCACCACTGCTCCAGCGGACGCTCGCCGCCCTCGGTGCGCTCCGTGGCGACGACATCGAGATCCTCGTCTCCGACAACCGGTCGACCGACGCCACCCGGCGCGTCCTCCGGTCCGTCGACGATGCGCGCCTCCGCGTGGTGGAGCCACCGCAGCCGCTCGGCGCCGTCGACCACTGGGAGTTCGCGGTGGCGCAGGCTCGCGGCGAATGGGTCACCGTCCTCGGTGACGACGACGCCCTCGTCCCGGCGCTCCTCGACGTCGTCGGCCGCGACCTTTCCGCCGGGCGGCGCGTCGTCGCCTGGCAGAAGGCGTGGTACGTCCACCCCGACCTCGACCCGGCGTGGCCGGACCCCGACGAGGAGAACGTGCTCTACGTGGAGCCGTGGACGGGATGTCGGCGCGACGTGAGCGCGCGCGACGAACTCGTGCGTTTCTTCCGCCGTCAGGAGCGCCGCGAACGGCCGGAGATGAACGCCCTCGTCCATCGGGATGTGCTCGACGAGATTCGTCGCCGGGCCGATCGCGTCTTCCGGGGTCCGGACCCAGCCGTGGGGATGTGCGCCGCCGTGCTCGCTGTCGAAGCGTCGTATCTGGCGGTCGAGGCACCCCTCACCGTGATGGGCCTCTCGGCATCGAGCATCTCGACCGCGGTGTCTCGTCGCCTCACGCTCGTCCACGACGTGGTGCGCGAGTACGAGGCCGGCGACGGCCGAGTCGGACGTGTGCCGCTGGCGTCGCGCTGTCTCCCGAACCTGGTGGCCGAGACGCTGGCGGCCGTGAAGGACTCCCTTCCGAACGAGCTCGACGGGATCGATCTCGATCCCGTCGCCTACTACGTCACGTGCCGCGAGGCGATGGGCGACGCCGACGTCGCCGAGTGGCGCCGGTGTCTTCGATCCGAACCGGCTGCCGTCCGGCGGGCCGTCCGGGCGACGCTTCGATCTCGCGGGTTGCGCACGGCGGCTCGGCGGGCGGTCCACTCCACGCCGGTCGGTCGCCGTCTCGTGGCGCGGGTGCGCGGGGGAGCGGGCGAGCGGGCGCGCCTGCACATCGTCGAGGGGGGTTCGGCCGGGTTCTCGGATCTCGCCGGTGCGA
>DATLFW010000239.1:0-2345 GCA_035540775.1 Acidimicrobiia bacterium | reverse complement strand
CTCGCCGACGGGGCTCGGCTGGAGCCGGGCGACGTGCTCGTTGCCCCCGCCACCGATCCGTCGTGGACGCCCCTGTTCCTCGTCGCAGGAGCGGTCGTGGTGGAGCGGGGAGGACCGCTCAGCCACGCGGCCATCGTGGCGCGCGAACTGGGTCTCCCCGCCGTCCTGAACGCCGTCGACGCCACCACGTGGCTCACCGACGGCGACGTGGTGGAGGTCGACGGCTCCGCAGGAACCGTGCGGATCGAGGAGGTGATGGCGTGACGCTTTCAGACCTGCGCCGGCGCCTGGGCGACGAGTCCGGGGTCTTCATTCCCGCCCTCATGGGCGCGGGGATCTTGACGTCGATCTTCGTCCTCGTCATGGACGGAGCGCGCAAGGTCCTCCCCCTCGACGGCGCCCGCGCCCGTTCCGCCCACGTTCGGGCCGGGGCCGAAGGCCGAGTCGCGGATCTCGACGCCGCCGCCACCGGCATCCCGCCGCATGTTCCCCGGGCCGTCCACGTGCCGCGCGGGACGCTCTCGTCGACCGTCCTGGCCGGAGCCGCCGGCTCCGCCGCCTGGTTCTCGGTCCAGGCTGCCTACGCGGCGTACTACGCCAACGAAGGGGTGCTGTCCGACCGCGGATGGACCCTGGCCATGGGATTCGGCATTGCCGTGGTGCTCGCCGCCCTCTCCGTCGTGTGGCTCGCCACCGCCGTCGCCCGAGACCGGGGACCACGGCTGTTGCGGACGGCCGCGCGACTTCCGGTCGTCGGCACCTTCCCGTCCGTCACTCCACCCGACGACTCCGCCCCACGGAGGCCGTGACGATGCGCCGGAAGCTCGCCCTGCTCACCCTCACCGGGTTCCTCGCCTACACCGGGGTGTACCTGTACGTCTACATGACCCGCGCGTTCCGGGTGGAACGCCCCCGCCCGCTCGAGTACGTCGGGCTGTACCACGGCGACAACTTCTCGCGTGTCCTCCTCGTCGGCATCCTCTTCCTCATCGGCGAGGTGTTCCTCCTCTACGTCGTCCTCGCCGCCCGCCGCCCCCATCGTGTCGACGTGCGCGCCGATCTCTGGGCGTGGCTCCAGGCACGGGAAACGCTGACCGGTGAGCCGGCCGACACGATCGCGGAGCGAGCTATCGCGCAGTACCGCACCCGCCTCGAAGGCGGTCCCGGCGCCCGGCTCCCGTCGGTGGCCGACGGACCGGACTAGTCCGATCGCGTCAGCGAGGAAATGGTCACGGTCCGCGGTCAAGCACTCGCGCACTCCGTGCCGAAGTCTCCTTCAAGACACGAACGTCCCAATGGACACGCAACGAGGGAGACCGGGATGCGCAAGGGCATCATCCTCACCACCGCAATCCTCGCTTCGATTGCCGCCGGATTCGTCACCCCGGCGAACGCCATCGACACCACGACCGACTTCACGCTGACCGCGGCCGGTGGCCTCGGCATCAGCGCTCCCGCCTCGGCGGACCTCGGGTCCGCCGCCACCAATGCGGGAACCCTGTCCGGAGCGCTCGGCGCCGTCGAGGTCACCGACGACCGCGGCCTCCTGGCCGGTGCGTGGACGGCAACGGCCGCCGCCAGCGACTTCACCACCGGCACGGCCACCGCCGACGAGACGATCGCCGCTTCGAACGTCTCCTACTGGTCGGGTGCCGCCACTGGCACCAGCGGCGTGGCGGTGTTCGTCCCCGGGCAGCTGACCGTCCTCAACGCCGTGGCGATCGACGTGGCCAAGACCGCCTTCTCGGCCACGGGGACCGTCGGCAACAACTCGGCGACCTGGAACCCCACGATCGTGGTCACCATCCCCTCCGATGCCGTCGTGGGCGACTACACCGGGACCGTCACCCACTCCGTCGCCTGACCGGGTCGCCCGACCGAGTCGGCTGAGAGAAACGGCACCCATGGTCCGTCGCCTGATTGCCATCGCGACCCTCGCCCTGGCGGGGAGCACGGCGCTCGGCGTCACGGCGGCGGCCGCGCAGCCGACCGGCGGCGACGGGACCGTGAGCATCCGCCTCACCGAGGTCCCCACCGACCAGGCCGAGGACCCGCGCGCCAACCACTACGTCGTCGCCAGCGCGCTGCCCGGCACCTCGCTCACCCGGACGGTCGAAGTCCGGAACGGATCCTCGGACTCCACGGCGGTGAGGCTGTACGCCGGCGGGGCCAGCGTCGTCGACGGTGAGTTCTCGTTCATGGCAGGCGAGGGCGGGAACGACCTCGCCTCGTGGACGACCGTTGCCCCGGCGACACTCCGGCTCGCTCCGGGCGAAGCGGGGACGGCGACAGTGACCGTCGCCGTGCCCGCCGGCGCCGCCGGCGGTGAGCGCTATGCCGTCGTG
>DATLFW010000238.1:0-2091 GCA_035540775.1 Acidimicrobiia bacterium | reverse complement strand
CGCTCCCCCGGCGCCGACGCCTGATGGTCCTCGCCCCCTCCGACGCCCTCGAACTCCTCGCCCGGTGGGCCCGCGCCGCCGAGCGGAGCCGGACCCGCCGCCCGTACGGCGGCCGCGTGGAGCGTGACGATACCGACCAGTATCCGTATACTGGTCGGTATGCCGACGAGCGCGACGCCAGCCCCGGTGCGCCGGACACGACAGGAACAGCGGGCGGCGACCCGGGCGACCCTCCTCGACGCCGCCGCTGACGTGTTCGCCCGTCACGGTTTCCATGCCGCCACCGTCGACCAAGTTGCCGAGGCGGCCGGTCTGACCAAGGGCGCCGTGTACTCGAACTTCGAGAACAAGGAAGATCTCTTCCTCTCGGTCCTGGAGCATCGCCTCGATCCATTCCCGGCCGATCTGGCGAGCGCCTTCGAGAGCCACGACCGCACCTGGCTCCTGCTCAAGACGGAGTTCTGGCTCCATGCCATGCGAGACCCCGACGTGCGCTTCAAGCTGGCGGCCCGCTCCCGCGTCCTCCGCGATCGAGTGGCAGCCCTCGTCGATCAGGCGGCTGCCGAGCGAGGCGTCCCGCTGCCCGCCACCGCCCCGGAGGTGGCGTCGATCGTGCTCGCCCTGAGCGACGGGCTGGCCGTCCAGGCGCTCATCGACTCGGCGTCGGTGCCCGACGACCTCTTCGCCCGGGCTCTCGCGATCGTCCTCGGGGACGCCTCGTCGTAACCGCCGCCGTCACCCTCCCGCCGCCTGGCACTCCCGCCTGGAACAGCAAGGACCCGGCCTTCCTCGCCGACCCCTACCCGATCTACGCCGCGTTGCGGACGCACCAGCCCGTGCACCGCAGCGACGAGGCGACCTTCGTGCTCACCCGCTACGCCGACGTGCTCGCAGTGCTGCGCGACAGCCGCTTCAGCGCCAACCCTGCACACGCCACGCTCCGCCCGGCCGACGCCGTCTCGGCACCGGCGCGCAGCGCCGGCTCGGCCCTCATGCTCTTCATGGACCCGCCCGACCACACGCGTCTCCGCCGGCTGGTGAGCAAGGCGTTCACGCCCAAGGCGGTCGAAGCCCTCCGGCCCCGCGTCGCCGAGATCGTCGACGACCTCCTCGACGAGTTTGCCGACCGGGCGAGGGAGGGCGCCGTCGATCTCATCGCGTCGGTCGCCTACCCCCTCCCGGTGGTCGTGATCTGCGAGATGCTCGGCGTCCCCGCCGAAGACCGCGACCAGTTCCATCAGTGGTCGGCCGACGCCACGCGGCTCCTCGACGCCGACCTCGACGACGAGACGTTCCAGCGCGGGGCCATCGCCGGGATGCACTTCCACCACTACTTCTCGGAGCTGTTCGAGGAGCGTCGTCGAGCGCCCAGGGACGACATGCTCACCGCCCTCCTGGCGGCCGAGGAAGCGGGCGATCGGCTCAGCGACGCCGAGCTCTTCGCCACCACCATCCTCCTGTTCGTCGCCGGGCACGAGACGACCGTCAACCTTCTCGGCAACGGCACCCTCGGCCTCCTGCGTCACCCCGACCAGTTCCAAGGGTTGGCCGCCGACCCGAGCCTCGCTCGCAGTGCCACCGACGAGTTGCTGCGCTACGACAGCCCGGTCCAGGTGACGGCCCGGGCGGCGACGGCCGACGCCGAGGTGGCCGGCCAACCCATCCGAAAGGGCGAGCAGGTCGTCCTCTCCTTGGCAGGCGCCAACCGCGATCCCGATCGGTTCCCCGACCCTGACCGCCTCGATCTCGCCCGCCCCGACAACCACCACGTCGCCTTCTCGCACGGCATCCACCACTGCCTCGGCGCCGCCCTCGCCCGCCTCGAGGGGGAGGTCTTCTTCACGGCGCTGACGAGGCGTTTCCCGGACCTCGAACTGGCCACCGACGCGCTTTCGTATCGCGACCATTTCGTCCTACGGGGGCTGTCTGCCCTTCCCCTCACCCTCGGGTGATACGCCCTATCCTGCGCAACGTGATGCGCCGCATTCCGACCGCCCGTTCCTTCCGTCGTCCCTTCGTCCTCACGGCGGTCGCCCTCGTCGCCGCCGTTGTGCCGGCCGTGGCGCCGTCGGGCCCCGCCCACGCCCAGAC
>DATLFW010000237.1:0-2985 GCA_035540775.1 Acidimicrobiia bacterium | reverse complement strand
GCGGCGGCGACCTCGTCTTCGTCCTCGTCGGCGTCGAGCCAGGTCCAGACGGCGAAACCGAGAAAGGCGACACCGGCGACGACCTGGAGGGCGTATTCGGGGACGGCGGTGGCGAGGCTGGCGCCGACGGCCACCGACACGATCATGAGCGTGGCGGACACGGTGGCGAGCCCGGCCAGCACCGACCAGGGCGAGAACCGGGCGGCCAACGAGAGCACGAGGAGTTGGCTCTTGTCGCCGAGTTCGGCGAGGAAGACCACGCCGAAGGCGGCCAGGAATCCCGTCACGCCATCCCGATTGCCCGCAGCATCGACGGCGGGATGGTGTCCTCCCCTCGGGCGAGCATGGCGGCCCGCTCGACGTTGATCGCGTCGCGCTCCTCCCGCTCGATCCAGGCGTCCCAGGGCCCGGGCGAGATCGCCGACGGGTCGCCGCCGGCCGCGACGCAGGCCCGCAGGTAGGCGGCCAGCGTTCGGACGTCGTCCGCGGTTCCGACGGGCCCGTGACCGGGGACGACCCTCGGTTGGAGGTCGGCGACGGCGTCGAGCACGTCGGCCCAGGTGGCGGGGTCGCCCTGGAAGGCGAGCGGGGTGACGCCGAAGAAGCAGAGGTCGCCGGCGAAGAGGACGCCGGCGTCGTCGACGAGCGCGATGACGTCGCCGGGGGTGTGGCCCGCGGTGAGGCGAACCTCGATGCGAGGGGTGAGGAAGGCCGAGGCGTCGATCACGTGGGTGACCTGGCGAACCGGGAGCTGGTCGAACTCGTCCGCGAAGGCCGGCATGAATGCCTTGTACGCCTCGGTCGGCGGCGGCTGCTCGAGGAGAGCGCTGGTAGCAGGGGAGCCGTAGACGGCGGCGAAGGGAAAGCGGCTGCTGCCGCCGACGTGGTCGATGTGGGCGTGCGTGAGCACGATGCGGCGGACCGGCACCCCGAGGGCGTCGACGGCGTCGGCGAAGGGCGTCCACTGCGACGGCACCATGAGCGTGTCGATGAGGGTGAGGCCGTCGTCGTCGGCCACCACGGCGGCGTTGCTCACCCCGGACTGGCCCGGGAGTTGCAGCCACACCCAGACGCCGTCGGCGATCTCTTCCAGTTCCGGCATGTCGCACCTCCGCGTCGCCCGTCGGCCCGCGTCGCCGCGGGTTGGTGGCCCTTCTCACCGTATCGGTACCCTTCGGGCATGTCCGAGCGCACGCGAAACATGCCCCGCCGTTCCTGCCTGTCGGTTCCCGGGTCGAGCGAGAAGATGCTCACGAAGGCCCAGGGGATCCCTGCCGACATGACGTTCCTCGACCTCGAGGACGCCGTGGCGCCCCTCGAGAAGGAGGCGGCCCGCGACCTCGTCGTCAAGGCCATCAACGACGGCGACTGGGGCGACCGGGTGCTGTGCGTCCGGGTCAACGACTGGTCGACCAAGTGGACCTACCGCGACGTGATCCACGTCGTCGAGAACGCCTCGGAGCGGCTCGACGAGATCATGCTCCCGAAGGTCGAGACGCCCGGTCAGGTCGAGGCTCTCGACATCCTGCTCACGCAGATCGAGACCGTCACCGGCCGCCAGAGCCGCGTCGGCATCGAGGCGCAGATCGAGACGGCCAAGGGCCTGATGAACGTCGAGCAGATCTGCGCGGCGAGCGACCGGCTGGAGACGATCATCCTCGGCCCCGTCGACTTCGGTGCCTCGATGGAGATGCCGGTGCTCAACCCGGGTACCGAGATCCCCGAGTACCCCGGCGACTACTTCCACTTCGCCTTCATGAAGATCCTCATGGCCGGCCGCGCCAACGGGCTGCAGGTGATCGATGGGCCCTTCGTGCAGGTGCGCGACCAGGAGGCGCTGCGGCGCTACACGGAGCGGGTGAAGATCCTCGGCTACGACGGCAAGTGGGCGCTGCACCCCGACCAGGTCACCGTGCTGAACGAGGTCTTCACGCCGACCCAGGAACAGTTCGACCACGCCCTCGACCTCCTCGACGCCTACGCCCAGGCGACGGAGGAGGACCGCAAGGGTGCGGTGATGTTCGGCGACGAGATGATCGACGAGGCGTCCCGCAAGGTGGCGATCAAGTTCAAGCTCCGCGGCGAGCGCGCCGGCATGAGCCGCTCCGCCGCCTCGGAGGGCTGACCTTCTCCCGTTCTTGGCCCTTTGTGCAGGGCCATACGCGGGTGCGGGGGCCAAGTTCGAGCGGACGGACGTGCCCGAGCGCCGCCTGTCCCACGTAGGCTGCGCGCGATGTTCGATCTCGCCCAGGCGTCCGTCGAGGCGGCCCTCGCCGCTGGCGCCACCTACGCCGACGCTCGCGCCATGGTGGGGAAGACCGAGTCGATCGAGGCGCTCAACCAGGTCGTCGAGGGCCTGCGGGTCGACGAGTCGGCCGGCATCGGCGTCCGTGCCCTGATCGGTTCGTCCTGGGGCTTCTTCGCCGTCCAGGACCTCACCACCGACGCCGCCCGGCGGGCGGGGGAGCGGGCGGCCGAGATCGCCCGGGCGTCGGCGAGCGTGGCCGGCCCCGCCATGACCCTCGCCGACGTGCCCGTCGTCGCCGACCGCTACGAGACGCCCCACCACGAGCACCCCCTCGAGGTGTCGCTGGCCGAGAAGGGCGACCTCGTGGTCGAGGCCACCCGGCTGATGCAGGAGGTCGACGGCGTCGCCCTCGCTCGCGCCGGTCTCACCTTCTGGGACACCGAGAAGTGGTTCGTGTCGAGCCAGGGCCACGAGATCTACCAGCACCTCGTCGAGTCGGGGGGCGGCATGGATGCCACCGCCGTCGGCGAGACCGAGACCCAACGCCGCTCGTACCCCCAGTCGTTCGGCCACTTCGAAACGGGCGGTTACGAGGTCGTTCGCCGCTTCGACCTGCCGGGCAACGCTCCCCGCATCGCCGAGGAGGCCGTCGCCCTCCTCTCCGCACCGGAGTGCCCGAGCGGCGTCACCGACCTCGTGCTCGAGAGCAGCCAGGTCGCCCTCCAGATCCACGAGTC
>DATLFW010000236.1:0-10275 GCA_035540775.1 Acidimicrobiia bacterium | reverse complement strand
CGAGTAGACCTCGCCCCGGCCGCTGGTCACGATCCAGTCCCACTCGAGCGACCCGCAGGCGGCGCAGGCGGGCTGGGCGGGGTGGCGGAGGCGCTCGCACGACGCACAGCGCTGGATGCGGAGCTCGCCGGCGGCGATGCCGTCCCACCAGAACTGGTTGTCCTGGTTCGTCGAGGGGCGGGGTCGTGTCGGTGGCGCCTGCTTGCCAGCGGTGGCGCCCGCGTCGGCGGGCGTCGACGTCTTCTTCGCCGGGATGTAGCGGAAAAGGCGAAACCGCATCGTCCCCACGACCTCGCCCTGCTGGTCGGTGTAGGTCTCGAGCGTCGTGATGAAGTAGCCCTCGCCGAGGGCGGTGGTCTTGGGCCCGACGATGTCCTCGACCTCCGAAACCATCGTGAGGTGGTCGCCAGGGCGGAGGTAGCGGCGGTACTCCTGCTCGCAGTTGGTGGCGACGACCCCCGTATAGCCCTCGTCCGTCATGATCTTGGTGAGCGAGGGCTGGCGGTCGTTTGGGTCGACGGCGGGGTGGAAGCCGGACATCGTCCACACCTGGAGCGACGCGGGCGGCGCCACGATCCCGCCGTGGACGGAGGCGGCGGCGGCCTCGGCGTCGGTGTAGACCGGGTTCTGGTCGCCGATCGTCTCGCAGAGGTGGCGGATCATCGCCTCGTTGACGGGATCGAGGCCGAGGCGCGGCCCGCGATACCGCTTGCCGACGAACTCCTCGAGCCTCTCCCTCAGCCCGCTCACCCTTCCTCCGTTCTTGGCCCTTTGTGCAGGGATATGCGCTGCTGCGGAGGCCAAGTTCGACCGGCCGCCCTCGCCAAAACGAGAACGCGTTCTAATCCTAGGGAGGATGTGCGCTGCTCGCATCTCAGCAGGAGGACGCGACCTGACCGGCGAAGGAGTCGCGGGGGAGAGGGGTGGGAGAGATGCGCAGGCTCGTCGCCGTTTCGTTCGTCGTCGCTGGTCTGGTATCGGTCGGTCCGCAGCCGGCGATGGCCGATCACGACGCAGTGTCGCAGTACTGCAGCGCCGATTCTTGGTTCACGAACTCACCGTTCGCGGAGTACTCGGCCATCGACGGGGTCCCGAGCGGCAAGGGGTACTACCTCCTCGACTCGAACGGCGCTGTGCACGCCGAGGGGCATGCGAAGTACTTCGGATCGCCGGCCCAAATATGGATCGACGATCCCTCCGTTGGCCGGGCGCAGGTCGTCGACCTCGCGTCGGTGCTGACCGGGAGGGGGTACTGGGTCCTCGACGCCGCCGGGGGCATCTTCAGCTTCGGCGACGCCAAGTTCCATGGGTCGGTGCCGTGGTTGCGCAACCAGGGTGTGCCAATCGGGGAGGCCGACCCGGTCGAGCTCGCCCCCGCAGGAAACGGTTACTACATCCTCGATCGCCAGGGCGGCGTGTTCACCTTCGGCGGGGTGCCGTTCCTCGGCTCGATCCCGTGGTTGCGGGACCAGGGCATCGAGATCGGTCCCGCCGATCCGGTCGCGATCGTGCCGACGGGCGGGCGCGGATACTGGATCCTCGACGCCGCCGGCGGCGTCTTCACCTTCGGAGACGCCACGTTCTACGGCTCGCTGCCGTCACGGGGCGTCCCGGCGAACGGTGTCGCCATGCAGGCGATGCCCGACGGCGACGGGTACTGGATCCTCGACTCGGCGGGCGGCGTCCACGCCTTCGGAAGCGCTCGGTTCTACGGCACCGATCCGGAAGCGCTCTTCCATCCTCACGGGCCGGCCACTGATATGGACGCCTGCCCGAACGGCGACGGTTACCGGCTGCTGTACTCGCCCAGCGGGTCGGTTCGCGTGTTCTCGAAATAGTCGCGTGCCTCTCTGGTGACGCCAGGCGCCACCAGAGAGGCCCACACGGTTCTACGAGGGTGCGCCGGTGGACTCCGGTTCCTCGGTCCCGGCGTCGCCGGCGTCGTCGCTGTCGCCAGTGTCGCCGGTGTCGCCGGTGTCGCCGTCCGACGCCGTGAGGGTCGGGTCGGATTCCGGTTCGGCCGGCGGCGGCTCGACCGCCTCGGGTGCCGGTTCCGGCGCCGGTTCGGGCTCGGCAGCCGAGGGAGCGGCCTCGGTCCCGGCCACACGACCTCGCCGGAACGGCGCCCACCGCCCCAACACGGTCCCGAGCACCAGGCCGGCGACCGGGAGAATCGTGATGACGACGCTGTCGAGGGCGACGACCTTGGTGAAGACCAGGTCGGCAGCGAGGAAGACGCCGAAGAACAGCCCGGAGATCGCCCCGAGAACCGGGCGCCCGCGGGGCCTCATCGGACACCCCCGACGCGAGCCATGCCTGCGAACACCAGGCCGGCGCCCGACACGACGGTGAGACCCAACGATGCCAATCCGATGGCGCCCAATGATCCTCCCACCTCGAGCTCGATCGACCCCGAGCACGTCACGCCGGCCTGGGTGTGCGAGCCGCTGACGGTCGCCTTGAACGGCGGGTAGGCGCTGAAGTCGTAGTGGCGGTTGCCGCTGTTGGAGATCTTGTCGGTCTCGCCGTCCCACGAGTCGATGGTGATCTCGCCGACCGGCGGCGGGGCCTTCAGTGTGATCGACCCCGAGTAGGACATGTTGTCAGTCGGGTTCGGAATCTCGATGGCTCCCGCCCAGTGAACCTCGTCCTCGTCGGAGATCGACGCCGAGGTCTGGCTGGCGTCGACGAGCCCCGTCGTGGCGAAGTCGCCTGACGCCTGGCACGGCCCGCTGATCGTCGCCCCCGCCGTGCCCGGCATCGCCAGAACGGCGAAGCCGATCAGCAGTGCGGCCGGGACGAGTCGGCGCGGCCTCATGAGCCTGCTCCCATCACACACCCCCTTGCCGAGACCGGCGGAGTGCCGGTTCGCGCAGTCTGCACCCCTTGTGGAGAAACGTCGAGGATCCCGCTTGCGGTTTCGTAAGAAATCGATATACTTCGTAATGAATCGATATGGCATCGCACCGACACCGCACCCACGGCTCCACCCGCCCCCGAGAGCGGCGGTTCTTCGGCTCGGGCGAGCTGCACCTGGTCCTGCTCGCGCTCGTCGCCCGCCGCCCGCAGCATGGGTACGACCTCATGGCCGAGCTCTCGGCGCTCTTCGGCCCCGACTACCGGCCCTCGCCCGGGAGCATCTATCCGGCGCTCTCCGCCCTGGAATCGGAAGGCCTCGTCGAGTCGCGCGACGAGGGTGACCGACGCGTCCACTTCGCCACCGAGGTGGGACGCCGGGCGCTCACGGATCGCCAAGCAACGCTGGCGGCCGTCGAGGCGCGCACGGGCGCTCGGCTCACGGGCGTGTCGGTGGAGCCCGCCCTCGCCCGTCTTACCGCCAGGGTCCGGGCAGCCGCCGGTGAGGTGGAGGCGGCCGACGTGGAACGCATCCTCGACGCCGCGGGCGACGAGGTGGAACGACTGGCCGCCCACAAGGCGGGCCCGACGACGGAGGTGGAACCCCGATGACCGATCCCTTCGACCGCGCCGTCATTCGTGAGCGGCTCGAGCGCAACGAGCACCGCTTGCGTCACGCACAGGCCGGGTGGACGTGGCACCTCAAGGTGTACCTCGCCGTCAACCTGCTCCTCGCTGCCATCTGGCTCGTCAACGACGGCCCGACCTCGGACCCCTGGTTCCTGTGGGCGGCCGGCGGGTGGGCCGTCGGCCTGTACTTCCACTGGAGCGGCGTCCGAGCCCGCCAGCGCAAGGTCGAGCGCCTCGAGGCTCAACTCGCCGGGGGTTGAGAGCCGGCCATCGACCGTCGGTGCAGGGAATCGGGCATATCGTCTCGCCGTCTCGTCGGGCGCCGCCTGGAGGGTCGTCCCATGGGTGTGCCGTCGAACGTCACTCCCCACCGCTACAGCTTCACACCCGAGCAACTCCGACGCGGCGCCGGCCGATTGATGGCCGTCTGCGGCGTACTGGGAATCGGGGCCGCGCTCGTGCATTCGGCTCTGATCCTCGCCGTCGCCGGGTCCGAGTACCACGCCCGCTCGGAAGACGTGTGGATCGTGGCGACATGGGCGACGACGGGATGCGCATTGGCGGTGGCGGCGGTGTGGTCGTTCGCGGCCCGACGACTTCCGGCCCGGGATCCCGACCGCGCCGCACGCCTCGTTTCCACCCTCGTCCGGGGCCCCGTGGCGCTGGCCGGTGTCGCCGTGGTCATCGGCCGTCTCGTGCCCGTCGGCGGGGCCGGCTGGACGCTGTTCATCGGCGTGTGGACGCTGGCCTGCTGGGCGTTCCCCGGGATGTTCCTGGGCTTCGCCGCCAGCCGGCTTCGCGGCGCCGATGAGCTGGCGACCGGCGCCGCCGCCTGACGTTCAGCCCAACACGATCTCGGCCGTGCGCCGCAACTGCTCGGGCGGACCGGCGACGAGCATCGTGGTGACGACCGTCTCCTCCCAGCGAGCCAGATCGTCGCGGATCTTCTCGGGCGGCCCGACGAGGGCGACGTCCTCGACGAGGGCCGTCGGGACGGCGGCGACCGCCTCGTCGCGGTGCCCGTCGAGGAACAGTTCCTGGATCTTGGTCGCCTCCGCCTCGTACCCCATCCGGCAGAACACGTCGAAGTGGAAGTTCATGTTCTTCGCGCCCATGCCCCCGATGTAGAAGGCGAGGAAGGGGCGGACGAAGTCGGCACATGTCTCGACGTCGTCGCCGGGAACGACGTTGACCGTCGTGACGACCTCGAAGTCGTCGAGGGAGCGCCGGGCTGTCGGGCGGGCGAACCCCTCGCCCAGGTAGCCGCGGTACTCGTCGTCGAGGGCGGGCGAGTAGAAGATCGGCAACCAGCCGTCGGCGATCTCGGCCGTGAGCGCGACGTTCTTCGGTCCCTCGGCGCCCAGGAAGATCGGGAGATCGGCCCGGCGGGGATGGACGATCGACTTCAGCGGCTTGCCGAGCCCGAGGCCGCCCTGGAGCGGGTGGTCGTAGAACTCGCCGTGGAATACGAGGGGCTCGTCTCGCTTGAGGACGCGCCGGATGACCTCCACGTACTCGCGCGTGCGGGCGAGCGGCTTCGGGAACGGCTGGCCGTACCAGCCCTCCACGACCTGCGGGCCCGACACGCCGAGGCCGAGGGTGAACCGGCCCTCGGTGAGGTGGTCGAGCGTGATCGCCGTCATGGCGGTCGCCGTCGGGGTACGCGCCGAGAGCTGGCAGATCGACGTTCCCCACCGGATGCGCGTCGTGTCCTTCGCCCACCAGGCGAGGGGAGTGAAGCAGTCGGAGCCCCACGCCTCGGCCGTCCACACCGAGTCGAAGCCGAGCTCCTCGGCGGCCTTCACCTGCTCGGCCACGCCGACCGGCGGCTGCGCGAACCAGTAGCCGAGTTGGAGGCCGAGCTTCACGGCGCGTCCCTACATCGCCGAGAACGTGGAACCGGCGGTGGCGCCGCCGTCGATCACGAACTCGGAACCGGTGCAGTACCGGCTCTCGGGAGAGGCGAGGTAGACGACGAGGTCGGCGACCTCCTCCGACGTGCAGGCCCGCCCTGCGGGGACGTAACGCTTGTTGATCTCGGTCATGTCGCCGAGCGGCTGGGTCATCGGCGTGTCGACGGCGCCCGGGTGCACGGAGTTCACACGGATGCCGTACTTCGCGACCTCCAACGCCACCGACTTCGTCATCCCGGTCACGGCGAACTTCGACGCCGTGTAGGGGAGGACGCCCTTCATCCCCCGGATTCCCTCGATGGAGGAGATGTTGACGATCGACCCGCCGCCGGCCTTGCGCATGGCGGGAACGGCGGCCTTCATTCCGAGGAAGGTGCCGAGCGTGTTGACGCGATGGATGAGTTCGAAGTCCTCGATCGAGGTGTCGCGGATTCCGCCGAACTTCAGGATGCCGGCGTTGTTCACCAGGACGTCGAGCTTCCCGTAGATGCGCTCCGTCTCCTCGACCGCCGCCGTCCACTGGTCGAAGTCGGTGACGTCGAGGTGCACGAAGGTGCAGGCGTCGCCCAGCTCGTCGGCCAGCGCCTTGCCCTCGTCGTCGAGGATGTCGCCGACGACGACCGACGCTCCCTCCTCGACGAACCGCCGCGCCTCGGCCGCGCCCTGACCCCGAGCGCCCCCGGAGATCAGCGCCACCAGCCCGTCCATCCTCGGTCCGGCCATCGTCGTGCCTCCTATGCCGTCGGCTTCTCGGAGCCGACGATCCACATCGCGAAGAACTGGGAGCCGCCGCCGTACGCGTGCCCGAGGGCGAGGCGGGCGCCGTCGACCTGGTGCTCGCCGGCCAAGCCGCGCACCTGCAGGGCCGTCTCGGCGAAGCGGATCATGCCCGACGCCCCGATCGGGTTCGACGACATCACGCCCCCCGACGGGTTGACGGGGAGGTCGCCCCCGAGGTCGGTGGCGCCGCTCTCCACGAGCTTCCAGCCTTCACCTTCGGCGGCGAACCCGAGGTTCTCCAGCCACATCGGTTCGAACCACGAGAAGGGCACGTAGATCTCGGCCATGTCGATCTGGCGGTACGGGTCGGTGACCCCCGCCTGGCGATAGACCTCGGCCACGCAGTCGCGCCCGGCCTGCGGGCTCACCTTGTCCTGGCGGGCGAGCATGGTCGGCTCGGTACGCATGGCCGTCGCGTGCACCCACGCCACCGGCTTCTCCGACCGCTCGGCCACCGACTCGCTCCCCAGCACCATGGCGCAGGCGCCGTCCGACGAGGGGCAGGTCTCCTCGTAGCGGATCGGGTCCCAGAGCATCATCGAGTCGCGGATCTTCTCGTACGACACGTCCTCTTGGTGGAGGTGGGCGTACGGGTTCTTGAGGGCGTTGGTGCGGTCCTTCAAGGCGACGAGGATCCCGATGTGGTCGGGAGCGTTCGCCCGGCGGATGTAGGCCCGGACGTGGGGAGCGAAGTAGCCACCGGCTCCGGCGTGGACCGGCATGGCGAAGGGCGTCGGGATCGACAGCGCCCACATGGCGTTCGACTCCGACTGCTTCTCGAAGGCCACGGTGAGGACGCGCTCGTGGACGCCCGCCTGGACGAGGCTGGCGGCGACGTTGGCCGTCGACCCGCCGACCGACCCGGCGGTGTGGACGCGCAGCAGCGGCTTCCCGTGGGCGCCGAGGGCGTCGGCGAGAAACAGCTCCGGCATCATCACGCCCTCGAAGAGGTCGGGGGCCTTCCCGACCACGACGGCGTCGATGTCGGCCCACGTCATCTGGGCGTCCTCGAGGGCGCGCTTGGCCGCCTCTCGGAGCAGCCCCGCCATCGAGACGTCTTCTCGCTTGGCGGCGTACTTCGTCTGCCCGACTCCGATGACGGCGCACGGTTGCTTGGCCATCACTCACCCTCCAGCACGCAGACGAGGTTCTGTTGGAGGCACGGCCCCGAGGTGGCATGCCCCATGGTTCGGTCGGCGGTCCCGTCGTGGATTCGCCGGGCGGCCTCGCCGATGCGGGAGAGCCCGCCCGAGAACATGGGGTTCGCGACGAGGGCACCGCCCGACGGGGTCACCTCCGTGCCGTCGCCGATGCCCATCGCCTCGCGCAGGATGAGCTCCTGGTGCGAGAACGGGGCGTGCAGCTCGGCCACGTCGAGGCGGTCGTCGGTCACCCCGGCGGCGGCGGCCGCCTTCGCCGCCGAGTTCGAGATGGTGAGGTCGAGCATGCCGATGTTCTGCGTGTCGACCCGGTGCTCGAAGGCCCGGATCCACGCCGGGCGGCTGCACACGTCGCGAGCCAGGTCGCCGGCGGCGAGCACCATCACCGAGGCGCCGTCGGTGATCGGCGGACAGTCTTACTTCCGCAAGGGGCTCGCCACGTAGTCGAGGCCGAGCAACTCGTCGACGGTTCGCTCCGTGCGGCGGACGGCGTTCTCGTTCTTCGCGCCGGCCGAGAGCGCCCGGGCGGCGACGTCAGCCATGTCTCGCTCCGACCACTTCCCGGCATCGATGCCGGCCCGGGCCTGCAGGGCGGCGAGCGACACGGAGTCGGGGCCGAGGGGCGCCACGTAGTACGGGTCGAGCTGGAGGGTCATCACCCGGCGCAGCTCGCCCGCCGACGACTTGCCGAACCCGTAGACGCAAGCGGAGTCGACCTCGCCCGTCTGGATCTTCACCCAAGCCTCGTACAGCGCCCAGGCGGCATCCATCTCGACGTGGCTCTCGTTGATCGGCGGCCAAGCCCCGATGGCGTCGACGGCCATGACGAACGAGAAGGCCCGTCCGGCGATGTAGTCGGAGGAGCCCGAGCACCAAAAGCCGATCTCCTTGCGGGGAATGCCGCTCGCCTCGACCGCCTCGGTCATGGTCGGGACGAGCATCTCGATGCCGTTGGGAGAGCCCTGGTGCTCCCGCTCGTTGCGCCACTGGGCGAACGACACGACGGCGACGTCTCGCATGGTCTCTGTCCTCTCCGTCGCCTGGCCTACGTGAAGTGCCGGTACGACTCGAAGGGAGCGTCGGGCTCCCCGGTCGGCTTGAAGTGGTCGATGTTCTCCATCGAGAACGTCCACTCCTCACGGGGCTTCCACACTGCCTCGACCCGCATCCCCATCCGCACCTCGTCAGCCGGGCAGCCGAGGATGAGGTGCTGGAAGGTGATGTCGGCGCCGTCGAGCAGGATGTGCGCGGCCACGTAGGGCGGCTCGATCTTCTGGCCGAGGAAGGGCACGTTCACCACGCAGAACGTGGTGACGATTCCCCGGTCGGGGAGTTCGACGTCTTCCTCGGTCGGCACGCCGTCGGCTGGGCAAGCGCCCCGAGGCGGCACGTAGACGTGCTGGCACACGGGGCAGCGTTGGCCGACGATGCGGCCTTCCTTCAGGCGGCGCTGGAACTGTGTCTCCACCGGGCCGACCGTGTACTGGTAGGTCAGCTCCATGGGCGTCGTGATCATCGTGACGGGTTCGGTCATGGCGTCACGCTCCCGCCGGTACGAAGCATTCGATGTCGCGGATGTGACCTTCACGTTCGGCTTCCGGACGCCAGCGCACGCGGACCCGCATGCCGGTCGAGACGGCCGAGGCGTCGCCGCCCGTGTCGACGGCGTGGATCATCGGCACGTCGGCCCCGTCGAGCCGGACGAGTGCCCAGGCGAACGGCCGGTCGAGTGGTTGTCCCTGGAGCGGCTGGTCGAGCCATGCCCAGGTGACCACCTCTCCCTCCTGACCGACCTCGACGAACTCGTCGAGGTCTTCGGAGGTGAGGGGATCGTACTCGGGGGGCGGTACGAGAACGCGACCGTCCTTGGCGCGTACCCCTTCGATCCGGCCTTCCTTCAGGCCAGTGAGGAACCGGCTCAGGACGGGCCCGAGCGAGCGCGTGTAGGGGAAGTTGACGTCGACAGGGGCGGCGAGGAGTTCCGTCATCGGTCCGCTCCTCAGAGCTCGATGACCGTGCGGATGACCTTGCCGGCCACCATGTCTTCGAGCGCCTGGTTGATGTCGTCGATCTTCATGGTTTGGCTGACCATGCCCTCGAGGTCGAGGCGGCCGGCCTTCCAGAGCTTGATCAGACGGCCGAAGTCGCGGCGCACGTCGGCGGAGCCGTAGAGGGTGCCCTTCAGCGTCTTCTCGTTGTAGAAGAGCTCGAAGGCGTTGAACTCGACCATGTCGGTCGCCGACCCCATGCCGACCACGACGGCGGTGCCGCCGCGGCGGACGGCGTCGAAGGTGGCGCGGATCGTCTGGCTCAGACCGATGACCTCGAAGCCGAAGTCGAAGCCCTCCCCGGCCGTGATCTCGTTCTTCACGGCGTCGAGCTCGTCGGGGGAGACGGCGTGGGTGGCGCCGAACCGCTTGGCGTCCTCCCGCTTCGATTCCACGAGGTCGACGGCGACGATCTCAGCGGCGCCGGCGATGCGGGCGCCCTGGATGGCCGAGATGCCGACGCCCCCGCAGCCGAAGACGACGACCGACGACCCGGGCGTCACCTTGGCGCAGTTGATGGCGGCGCCGACGCCCGTCATGACGCCGCAGCCGATCAGGGAGGCGACGTCGAACGGCACGTCGTCGTCGATCTTCACGAACGACTCGACCGGGGCGACCGCCTGCTCGGCGAACGTGCCGACCCCCAGCATCCCGGCCATCGGCTCGCCGCCGACGACGAACCGGGGCGTGAAGGAGTGGGTCATCATCATGACCGAGCACAGGTTGGGCTGGCCGCCGAGGCAGTACTGGCACTTGCCGCAGGGGGCGATCCAGGAGGCGACGACGTGGTCGCCGACGGCGAGGTCGGTGACGCCTTCGCCCACCTCGACGACTCCACCGGCGCCCTCGTGGCCGAGGACGCACGGGCTCGGGAGGGGCACGATGCCC
>DATLFW010000235.1:0-2926 GCA_035540775.1 Acidimicrobiia bacterium | reverse complement strand
TTCTTGGCCCTTTGTGCAGGGTTATGCGCGGCTGCGGGGGCCAAGTTCGAGTAGGCGTGTCAGGTCTGCCAGGCGATGTCGAGGCCGGGGTCGGGCTGGTAGACGCAGTACGTGCCGGTGCGCAGGGCCTGGTCGAGGTGGGCGGCGACGGCGGGATGGTGCTCGTGGAGACGGGCCATCGCGTACCGGACGGCACGCCCAACGCTCGCTCGCGCCCGTTCCGACGGCGAGTCGGCGGTCCGCTCCCGGCCACCCAGCCCGAAGGCCCGGCTCAATTCCCGCACCAGGTACTCGCGGTCGGCCTCGGCGAGAGCGCGCCGCTCGTCGTCGCCCAGGCGCTCCGCGTCGGCGATGTCGTCCTCGATGTCGAGGAGACGGCGCCGGTAGGCCTCACGCGCTTGGGCGTCGACGAACGGTCCGGCGTCGCCTTCGGTCGCGCTCGACGCGACGGCGTCGGCGCGCCCGTGCGAGCCCGGCACGGGGAAGGCGGCGTGCTCGGCGGCGACGAGGTCGAGGACGTGGAACTCCCGGCCGGGAGCGGCGAGCAGGCGCGCCAGGTACCGCATGCCCTTCAGGTCCTTCAGGAGGACGGTTTCGCCGGCGAACGCCACGACCCGGGTGTCTCCCTCGACGCGGAACACGTGCGCGTCGGGCGCCGGTACCGCCGTCGGGGGGCGCATGGCGACGGGAGCGTTGGCCGCGCCGATGCGGTCGAAGGCGCGGTCGGCCGCCTGCCGCTCGAGCCGAGCCCGTTCCGTGCTCCCGAGCTCGTCACATGCATCGGCGAGGACGAGCCGCGCCACCGCCGTTTCGTATGGCGCGCCGACGTCGCTCCACCCCGACACGGCTGCCTCCGCCTCCACCGCCGCGGTCGCGGCGTCGCCCTCTCCCAACGCCACCCGGGCGCGGGCGAGCGCGGCGGTGGCGTCGAGGGCGACGCTGCGGAACACGCCGGCAATGGCGGTCACCTCGGCGGCGGCCTGGCCCGCCGTCTCCAGCGCCCCAACGGCGACGGCGATCTCGACCTGGGCGGCGAGCAGTGGTGCGCGGCAGAGGTCACCGTGCGGCGGGCGCTCCTTCGAGGGGACGCGCATCGGGCGCTCGAGGGCATCGGAGATGAGCGCCGCCGCCTCGTCGGGACGGCCCTGGGCGAGCCGGAGCAGCGCCAGACCAGGGTGCGGGTCCCATCCGTTCTCGTGGGCGGCCACGAAGGCGTCCTCGGCGCCGGCGAGATCGCCCTTGCGCAGACGGATGGTGCCGAGTTCCGTGAGCGGCCATCCGAATTCGCGACGCATCCATGGGCGGAGCTCACTGCACGCCTTCAGCGCCTCCTCCTCGGCTTCGATGCACGAACCGCGCAGCCGGAGGACTTCAGCGCGATGCACCCGGCAGCGGCCGTTGATGCCACCGAAGGCGGCCCCGTGACGCCACCGCTCCATGGCGTCGGTCCACTCCTCGGCCCGGTCGTACTGGGCCAGACCCTGCATCGCACAGATGAGTTCGCAGTAGACCATCCCGGTCGTGAGCGGATCGATCTCGCCAGCCACGACGGCGACGGCTGCTTCGTCGAGGAGCTTCAGGCCCTCCTCGACCTCGCCCTCGAAAATGCGGAGGCGGGCGGACGCGACCCGGCCGATGGCGGCGGGAGCGGGGGCTGACAGGCGCTCGGCGGCGGCGACCGCCCGGTCGACGGCGACGCGCGCACCGTCGGGGTCGCCCGACATGATGCGCTCGTAGGTCTTCACGATCCCGAGCCAGGCGTTGACGGGCGTCTCGGGTTGACCCTCCAGCAGGTCGTCGGCCCGGGCCGCCCACGCCCGAACCGGTGCCATGAGACCAGTGTCCATCATGAGGTAGACGGCGACGTTCGTCGCCGCGCCGGCAGCGGCCAGCCGGTCGCCGGTGGCGACGCAGCGCGCGTGCATCTCCTCGTAGGCGGCGATGGCGCCCTCGAGGTCGCCGGCTCCGTAGGACGCCCGGGCGAGGACGTCGAGTTCTCCCGGTGTGAGCGGCCGGTCAGGCTCGATCGATCGGATGGCGGCGATCGCCCCGTCCCAGTCGCCTTCGGCCACGGCCGCGCTCGCCGCTTCCATGACCGTCATCTGGGGGTCGTCGTGCGCGGGCATCGCCCTCTCCGGCCGGTGGTCGGTCCGCAGTCCCAGGGTAGGGGGCGTCGACGGGCGACGCTCCCGCCTGCTGGCCGTTGGTTCCCCCCGGAACACGGTTTGTTCCGCCTTCCTCTTCGGAGGGACCGACGGAAACTGGAGGAGAGACATGCGCAGTGAACTCGAGAAGCTCCCGGTGGAACTGCAGGCGGGCGACCTCGTCACCCGTTACGCGGAGTGGGGCGAGATGGCCGTCCGATTCGCACGGGTCCCTGCCGGCACCGACATGAGCCCCGTGCTGGAAGGGCTGCCGAACGACCGGTGCCCGAGTCCGCACTGGGGCGTCGTGTTGGAAGGCTCGATCCACATCGTCCACGCCGACGGGTCGGAAGAAGTGACTCGGGCCGGCGAGGCGTACCACTGGCCGGCCGGGCATACCGCCTACACCGACGAGGACACCGCCTTCTTCGAGGTGGCGCCCGTGGCGGCGATGCGCCAGTTCGGCGAGCACGCCAAGGCCAAGCTCTCCGCGACGGTCGCCTGACCCGCACCACCCGCTCGAACTTGGCCCTTTGTGCATCGCGATTTCCCTGCACAAAGGGCCAAGAACGAGGGGACGACTACGACGACTTGGCCCGTGAGTCGCGGGCGGCGGCGCCGAAGACACCCTTGGCCATGAGCGACGGCTCCGCCGCCACCCGCGCCTCGTTCACCTCGGCTCGCGCCCGGTGGACGCCCCGGTCGTCGGGAGCGGCGGCGGCCGCCAGCTCGGCGAGGTGCCCGGCGAGGCGGAGCCGTCCCTCGGCGGCCAGCGCCAGGGC
>DATLFW010000234.1:0-3250 GCA_035540775.1 Acidimicrobiia bacterium | reverse complement strand
GGTGGGGTCGCCCCGAGTGGAGCCGATGGCGACGAGCGGAAGGTCGAGGACCGGCCCGCGGCACTCGTCGGCTTCGCAGACGAGGATCGTTGCCCCCTCCGCCTCGGCCCGTTCGGCGAGCTGGTCGGCGTCGTACATGCGGAGGGGGGAGTGGTCGATCCAGGGGTCGAGCACGACGTCGGCGATCGACCGGAGCGCCTCGAGGCCCTCGCCGCGGAACGGGGCCGTCACCAGTGCACGCGGCCGCGACGTGTCGCTCACTTCGACTCCCTCGGGTCAGCGCGGCGTGACGGCCGCACGCGGGCGATCATGCTGCCAGGCACCTGACACGACTGTCACATTCGGTGTGTGCGTATGGCGTCGCGCTAGGCGCGACGCCATACGCACACACGATTTCGGGGGTCAGACGGGTTCGGGGTCGCGGCGGACCCGGCGCGCCTCGGCGCCGACGAAGGCGAGATCGGCCGGGTAGGTGCGGGCGGCGAGGAGCATGACGAGGCCGCCGACGGCGTACACGGGGACGATGCCGGCGATGGCGGCCCGGATGCCCCAGGCGTCGGAGAGGACACCGACGACCAGCGGGCCGGCGGCGCCCAGGCTGCGGACGACGGCCCGCAACGTCGCCGCTCGGCCCCGCAGCTGCGCCACGACGACGTCGTTCACGAGGGCGTCGCCTGGTGCGATCGGGAGGGTGAGCATCGTCCCGCCGACGACCATCAGCACGCCGGTCAGGGCGAGGTTGGTCGAGAGGAAGGCGGGTGTCAGCACGAGGGAGGCGCCCAGCGACGCGAACGCGACGACGTAGACCCTGGCGTTGACGACGCCGCGACGCAGGAGGGCGTCGGCGAGGAAGCCGCCCCCCATCACACCGACGGCGGCACCGAGGCCGAAGACAGCCGTGAACGCCCCGGCCTGCGCGGCCGAGAGGTCGTGCACCCGCTTGAAGTACTCCACCGACCAGAACTGGAGCCCGTTCAGCAGGAACGACGAGATGGTGAGCGCCATCATGCCGAACCACATGCTGCGGATGCCGAGCAGCTCCCGGTACACCTCGCGGGTGGACGCCGTCGCGTAGTCGAGGGTGCCGACGCGTGGCGGCGGGGGCAGCGGCTCCGTGACGTCCATGGCGGACGGGTCGACGGCCGCTCCCGTGCCGGGCAGGAGCGCGATGTCGTCGTGGAAGTCGGCGTCCTGGTCGCCCCGGGCCGGTTCGGGGAGGCGGCGCACGAGCCAGGCCACCACGGCGCCCGCCGGGACCCACATCCAGAACGCCCAGCGCCAGCCTCCGAGGGAGACGGCGACGCCCCCGAGCAGGAGACCGAGCATGGCGCCGACGAGGGCGCCGGACTGGTAGAGCCCCATCATCTTCGCCCGGTTCCGGACCGGGTAGTAGTCGGCGAGCAGGGACACGGCGGCCGGGCTGTTCGCCTCCACCGCCCCGACCCCGAGGCGGGCAGCGAACAGCGCGCCGTACCCCGGCGCCAGCGCGTTGAGCGCCATCGCGAACGTCCACGCCACCATGCCGGCCGCCATCAGCCCCGTCCGGCGGATGCGATCGGCGAGGAACCCGAACGGGAAGGCCCCGACCACCCCGATCAGGATCATGGCGGCCGGGAGGATCCCGATCGCGCGGTCGGAGACGCCGAACGACTCCTGGAGGCCGTCGACCGCCTGGGCCAGCGACTGCCGCTCGCCGATCTCGACGGCCACGGTCAGGGCGAGGACGACGACCGGTGTCCACCCGTAGACCACCGCCCGGCCGGCGGGGATCGTCGGCTCGGGTGCGGCCTCTCGACGCTTCACGGGCGCAACGGTAGTGTCCCGAACTGACGCCCGTGTCAGGGTTGCGGCGAGGGTGCCGGACCTCCACCGGACGGAAGGGACAGGCGAGATGCCGCTCGACGACGTCGACGACCCGTTCGAGGAGTTCAACCGGGCGATGGGGGCGGGCATCGTCTCCGACCCCTACCCCGACTTCGTGGAGCTCCGGAAGCAGGCACCGGTCGTGCCGACCGACGTCCGGCGACTCATGGGTCTCGACGAAAGCGTCGTGCTTCCCGAGGAGATGCCCGACGTCTACACGGTGCTGACCTTCGACGGCGTGCAGCAGGTGCTCCGTGACGGCGAGACGTTCTCGTCGGCCGGGTACGCCGCCGTCATGGGCCCCGTCATGGGGCACACCATCCTCGAGATGGACGAGCCCGAGCACCACGCCTACCGGGCGCTCGTCCAGCAAGCCTTCACGCGCAAGGCCATGGAGCGCTGGTCGAACGACCTCATCGGGCCGGTCATCGACGAGATGATCGACGCCTTCGTCGACGACGGGCGGACCGAACTCGTCCGCAACCTGACCCTGCCCTTCCCCGTCACGGTGATCGCCGGAATGCTCGGCTTGCCCCGGGAAGACCTGCCGCAATTCCATCGCTGGACCATCGAGCTGATCGGCGTGAGCATCGACTGGGAGCGGGCCATCGCCGCCTCGAAGCGGCTCGCCGACTACTTCCAGGCGATCATCGACGAGCGCCGGGTGAGCCCGACCGACGACGTGATCAGCGTCCTCGCCCACGCCGAGCTCGACGGCCATCGCCTGACCGACGACGAGATCATCGCCTTCCTGCGGGTGCTGCTCCCTGCGGGCGCCGAGACGACCTACCGCTCCTCGAGCAACCTGCTCGTCGGCCTCCTCCGGCATCCCGAACAGCTCGACGCCGTGCGGGCCGACCGGTCGCTCGTGCCCCGCGCCATCGAGGAGGGGCTGCGGTGGGAACCGCCGCTCCTCACCATCCAGCGCACCGCCACGCGTGACACCGAGATCGACGGCGTCCCCGTGAAGGAGGGGACGGTGCTGGTGGTCAACCTGGGGGCGGCGAACCACGATCCGACCCGCTGGGACCGCGCCGAGGAGTTCGACGTCTTCCGGGATCCTGCCCAGCACATGGCGTTCGCCTTCGGCCCCCACATGTGCCTCGGGATGCACCTCGCGCGGATGGAGACGGCCGTCCTCCTCGATCGCCTCTTCGACCGTCTGCCCGGCCTGCGGCTCGACCCCGACGCCGAGCCTCCGCTCATCACCGGGATGACGTTCCGGTCGCCGACGACACTCCACGTGGCGTGGGGCTGAGCGGCTTCCGGTAGGTTCCGGCGCATGACCGACGAGACCATCGACGACACCGGATCGCACGTCCTCGGCGCCGACGAGCAGGGGATCGAGGGCAAGCTGCGGGAGGCGTTCGGCCGGACACCGCTCCAC
>DATLFW010000233.1:0-6858 GCA_035540775.1 Acidimicrobiia bacterium | reverse complement strand
CCTCGACCCCAAGCTCCAGGACGCCGCCGCGAAGGCCATCGTCGACGGGGTGGGGGCGACCGACCGCAATGCGGCCCTGGCGGCCGTCGAGCCCCAGACCGGATTCGTGCGGGCGCTGGTCGGCGGCAAGGACTGGAACCTCCTCAAGGTCAACCTCGCCGTGGGGCGCTCGTTGCTCGGCCAGTCGGGGACGGGCCGCCAGCCCGGTTCGTCGTTCAAGCCGTTCGTCCTCGCCCAGGCCCTGGAGGAGGGGTTCACGCCGTCGAAGGTCTACCCAGCCCCTTCGTGCGTGGCAATCGGCGACTGGAGGCCCTGCAACTACGGCGGCTCGGGGTACGGGTCGGCGTCGCTTGCCCGGGCCACTCACTCGTCGATCAACACCGTCTATGCCCAGCTCATCCGCGACGTCGGGGCGAAGGACACGGCGGCGCTGGCGCAACGCCTGGGCGTCGAGATCGACCCCGAGAACCCCCGCGCCGACATCACCATCGGCCTCGGCACATGGGAGACGTCGCCGCTGGAGATGGCCTCGGCGTACTCGGTGTTCGCGGCGCGAGGGATGAAGGCGGAGCCGACCCCGGTGTTGCGGGTGACGGACCGTGACGGCAACGTGCTGATCGACAACACGCAGCCGAAGCGGACGCGGGTGCTGCGCGAGGTCATCGCCGACACGATGAACGACGTCATGCGAGGGGTGATCACGAGCGGAACGGCCCGGAACGCCAACATCAACCGGCCGGCTGCCGGGAAGACGGGCACGAGCAGCGACTCTGCCGACGCCTGGTTCGTCGGTTACACACCGGCCCTCTCGACCGCCGTGTGGATGGGACATCCCGAAGGGCGGGTGGCGATGCCGAACGAGACCGGCGGCAACGTCCCGGCCAAGATGTGGGCGGCGTTCATGAAGGTGGCGCTGGCGGACGTCGAGCCGACCGACTTCAACGACCCGGCTCCGCTCGACTCGCTGCGCGACCGGGCTCGGCGCCAACAGCGTGGGGGCTTCGACTTGGGCGACCGGAAGTGGCCGAGCGGCCTCGACGGCGACGCCCCGAAATACCAGCCCCCCATCCGGCCGGAGGCGGCGCCGCCACCGGAGATCGAGCCGACCACCACGACCACGACTCGGCCGCGGCTGATCACGACGACCACGACCGACCCCGACTCGACGACGTCGACCACTTCCAACATCCCGCTCTAGGAGCGGCGTCCACCCCTGCCGCGCCCGCTCCCGTCCGGTTTCTGGGTACGCCTGGCGCCCCCATATGTGGGCAGACGTACCCAGAAACCGGACGAGGGGACGGGACGGGTTAGCGGCGGCCGGCAGGGGCGCCGCCCGAGTTGCCGCCGGGGCACTGGAGCACCCCGGCGCATGCCGCCCGGATCGGCGGGGCGTAGGTCGCCTGGTCCGAGCGGAATCCGAGCGGGGCATACGCCCGGCTCGACACCCCGACGACCTCGCCCTTGGAGTTGATGAGCGGGCCGCCCTCGAAGGCGCCCGACACCGGCGTGTCGTGCAGCACGCCGGCGGCCGACACGTCGGCGATGAACCCCTGCGCGATGCTCGCCCCGGCGCCGCCCTTGCCGGCCACAGCGAACACGCGCTGACCGATGCCGAGGTTGGGTTCCTCGGGCGCCCACTCGAGACGGGGCAGGTTGCCCTTGGGGATCACGAGCAGGGCGAGATCGCGCTGTTCGTCCCACGTCCACAGCGTCGCTTCGAACTGCTCCTCGCCCCGCTCGACGACGAGGGCGGGACCGGGTCGGGCGGTGGACGCCCGCACCACCTCGAGAGAGGTCAGCAGGTACGACTGATCGGCGTCGGACGTCACGACGAAGGCCGACCCGGCCCGCGGCTGGCCGACCGGGTCTCGGGTCGACACGAACAGCACCGACTCCTTCGTCTTCTCCACCAGGTCCTGGAGCGTTTCGGTGCTTGCTTGGAGCTCCTGGAGGGGCTCGAGCTCGGCTCGGATCTGCGCCCGGGCGTCGTCGCGCTCGCTCTCGATCTCGTCGATGGCCTCGCTGACGGACTCCTCGGCGGCGCCGGTGAACCGCTCGACCTTGTCCTCGATCCCGTTGAGACGGTGCTGGTAGTACGCGAAGAGGATCGCCCCGCTCAGCGCCGCACCGACGGCGGCGGCCAGGAGCGTCGTCACGATGCCGATCGTCGTGCGCGGAAGCAGGCTGCGGCGCGAGCCGTCGACGCCGGGCGCGACGCGCTCGGGGCCGCGAGGGGCGGCGGCTCGGGGCCGCTCCGTCTGCACGCTGCGCATCGTAGAGGGCGAACCGCTCCAGGAGGGCTCGTCCCGGCGGCATCGGGCCGACATCTAGAATGGTGCCGATTCGCGTACGCAGGAGGACCAAAGCGGATACGTCGCCCATTTCGGAACGCAGAGCCTCCACGGTGCGAGACGCGGCCACCGTTCTCCTCGTGCGGGACGCCCCGCGCCTGGAGCTGCTGATGCTGCGCCGCAACCTGCACTCGGTGTTCGTGCCGGGGGCGCATGTCTTCCCGGGCGGCGCCCTCGAACCGTCCGACGCTGCACCGGAAGTGGCCGCCCGCTGCATCGGCCGGACCGATGCCGGCGCATCCCGGCTCATGGGGCTCGATCGGGGCGGACTCGCCTCCTTCGTCGCCGCCATTCGCGAGACGTTCGAGGAGGCTGGGGTGCTGCTCGCCCGCCACGCCGATACCCGCGCGCCCCTCGACCTCTCCGAGCCGGCGGTTGCGGCCCGCTTCGCCGCCCACCGAGCGGCCGTCGACGGCGGCGACGCCCGACTGGTCGACGTCCTCGAAGCCGAAGACCTCGTGCTCGACATCGGCGCCATGCACTTCTTCGCCCACTGGATCACGCCGCTCGGCGCCCCCCGCCGTTACGACACCCGCTTCTTCGTGGCGGCGGCACCCGAAGGGCAGGTCGCCGTCGCCGACCAGCGCGAGGTCCTCGACCACGTTTGGATCGACGCCGCCACCGCCCTCGCCCAGTACGGCGCGGGCGACATCGAACTCATCTTCCCGACCCTGCGCAGCCTCGAAACGGTTGCCGACTTCGACTCGGCGGCCGACCTCCTGGCGGCGCTGGCCGCCGCCGTCGACGCGACGGGGCGGGCGGCGATGGTCGGCGACCACGGAGGCCGGCGTGTCGTGCTGCCGGGCGATGCCCCAGCCGGTCCGGTGGCTGCTGCGGGAGGTGCGGGCCGTGAATAGCGAGACGCCGACCCCCTCGGTCGACCTCACGCCGGGCGTGGCGAGTGCCCTCTCGCCGCTGGTGCGCCGGATCGTGGCGCCCAACCCGTCGCTCATGACGGGCCCAGGTACCAACACGTACCTCGTCGGCATCGACGAGGTCGCCGTCATCGATCCGGGCCCCGACGACGCCGAGCACATCCGCTCCATCATCGGGGCGTCGATGGAAGACCGCATCCGATGGGTGCTGCTCACCCACACTCACCCCGACCACGCTCCGGGGGCGGAGGCCATCCGCAAGGCGACCGGCGCCGAGGTGCTCGCCTTCTCGAAGAAGAACGACTACGTCGACATCGACGGCACGCTGGGCGACGGCGCCGTCGTCGAGGGGACCGAGTTCGGCCTCGAGGTGATCCACACTCCGGGCCACGCCGACGACCACATCTGTTTCCTGCTGGAGGAGGAGCGAGCGCTCTTCAGCGGCGACCACATCATGCAGGGCACCACCGTCGTCGTCTCCGACATGGCGGCCTACATGGCGTCCCTGGAGCGGTTGAAGAAGCTGCGTCGCATCTCACGCATCCTCCCTGCCCACGGCGAGGTGATCGACGACTTCAAGGGCACCGTCGAGCAGTACCTCGAACACCGCACCATGCGGGAGAAGCAGATCCTGAAGGCGCTGAAGGGCGGGCCGGCCAAGATCGAGGAGATCGTCCAGCGCATCTACGCCGGCGAGATTCCCGAAGGTCTGATGGACATGGCGGCTCGGCAGGTCCACGCTCACCTCGTGAAGCTGAAGGGCGAGGGCAAGGTCTCGGGGCGCGACGCCCGGTCGACCTGGAAGACCGCCTGACCACCTGGCGGTCGCGGCACCCGCCCGGCTTCTGGGTACGCCTGCCGTCCCCATATGTGGGCAGACGTACCCAGAAGGGGAGGTCGAGGCAGGGAACGTGGCCCGCGTGGGCGAAATTCCTCTTCAGGAGACGTTGGAGGTGAGGCAGGCCGGCCACGGGGGGCCACCGGCCTCTGGGGGGAAGGACACCGTCATCACCGAGCGCACGGGGCGGCGCGCCCTTTCGAGCGACGAAGCGGCCGAGTACCTCGGCATCCCCGTCGCCGCGCTCGACGCCCTTGTCGCCCGGGACTTCCTGAAGCCGCTGGAGCAGGCCGCCGACGGTCCCCGCTTCGCCGTCTCCGACCTCAAGGGCTTCATGGCCCGCAACGCTCCCGACGAGGACCTCTTCGCCGAGGAGATGTCGGCGGACCCGCGGGCGCTGCTCGACGCCCTCGACGGGCGGGCCGAGGAGATGGCGATGCGGGCCTTCGAGATCTTCAAGGCCACCTTCCCCGAGGCCGTCGACTGGCCCCTCGACGAGCAGGCCCGCTTCGTCGATCAGGCGCGCAAGCGGTTCGAGGCCATCCTCGCCGTGACCGGGCAGGGCGAGGACGTCGACACGGCGCTCGTCGCCGACCTCGAGGCCGTCGGTGCCGGGGCCGCCTGGTCGCAGAGCCCGCTGCCACAACTCCTGGTCGTGCTGCGCATCTCGCGTGACCTGGTGGTGCAGACGGCCGTCGAGATCGCCGAGGAGCGGGGCCGGCACTGGGGCCTTGCCCTCTCGCTCCTGCTCACGCGCGTGCTCCCCTCCATCGACCGCCTCACCGATGCGCTCGCCCGCGGCTACTGGATCGCCATCCTGGGTCGGGAGGAGGAGCTTCGCGAGCGCATGGAGAGCCTCCTCGAGCACTCCTCCGACGGCGTCTACGAGGTCGACCTCGACGGCCGTCTCACCTACGCCAACCCGTCGTTCGCGGCCATCGCCGGCCGCTCGCTCGACCAGTTGGAGGGGACGCCGCTCTCGGAAGTCCTCCTCGCCGCTCCCGGCAAGGTCGAGGCGCTGATGAGCGAGCCGGGGATCGACGAGGCCGACGGCGACAGCCGCCGGATCGACCTCGAACTCGTCCGTCCCGACGGCGTGGGCCGGCACGTCACCGTCACGACCTTCCCCCGCCGGAGCGAGGGGATGGTGGTCGGCTACCAGGGGATCGTCCGCGACGTCACCGCCGTGCGCGAACTGGAGCGGGCGAAGAACGACTTCATCGCCCTCATCACCAACGACCTTCGGAGTCCACTCGCCAGCATCCTGGGGCACGGGGTGACCCTCCAGGCCTACGGGGAGGACCTCTCGGTGGCGCGCCTCCGCTCGATCGGCCGGTCGATCCACCGCCAGGCCGAGCGGATGAGCCGCCTCGCCGACGACCTCCACGACGTCGCCCAGCTCGAGAACCAGACGCTCACGCTGAACCTTCGCACCGTCGAGCTCCTCGAGGTCGTCGACAACTCGGTCGCGACCGTGCCCGAGCCGTTCCGCGTCGACGTCGAGGTCCCCGAGGGGCTCGAGGTCGTCGCCGACGTGCGCCGGCTCGAGCAGGTCGTCGCCAACCTCGTCGAGAACGGTCTCCGCCACGGCGAGCCGCCCGTCCGGGTCACCGCGCGGCGGGAGGGGGCGCAGGTGCGGATGGACGTGACCGACACGGGCCGCGGCGTCCCCGACGCCGTCGTCCCGACGCTGTTCTCCAGCCTCCGGACCGTCTCGCGTCACGATCGCGATCGTGACGGCGGGACGGGGCTCGGCTTGTTCCTCGTGAAGGGGCTCATCGAGGGCATGGGCGGGCGCGTCGCCTACGAGCCGTCGCCCGAGGGGGGCGCCCGGTTCAGCGTCTGGGTCCCCGCCGTCGCCGTTCGCGACTGACTCGCGCGTCGCGCTCGCCACGCGATCGCGGCGCGTGGCGCTGCTCCGAAGATTTCTCGCTGGTGGTGGTTTCACGCTGGGCGCGCACCGGGTAGCAGTCGCTTCGACACCGATCGGTCGAAGAACCCAAAACACCACAGTGGGCACCGGCAGGGAGACCGGGCCCGACCCGACCAGGAGGCAGCAATGCGGACCCCGACGTGGCTCCGCGCTGCGGCGGTGGTGGGTGCTCTCGTTTTCGGTGTGAATGGTTCCGCCTGGGCTGGCCCAGGGAACGGTCAGGGCAACGCGTACGGGCATGGGAACACCCCGCACTCGTCCGATCGACATCCGTCGGCAACCGAGGACACCGACGCCGACGGCGTGGCGAACACGCCCGACCTCTCCGGCGATGCCGACAACCAGCACCCGTCCGGCAACGATCGGCACGCCGAGGCTGGCGGCTCCGGCAACCAGGGGAAGGCGGCGTCCGACCCCGACGGCGACGCCAACGGCGGTGTCGACCAGCCCGGCCACTCGGGTGGCGTCGACCAGTACGACCAGGACGGGAACAACGGCTGCGGCAACGACGACGACTTCGAGGACGACAACAGGGGTCGCTGCCTCGGTCGCCGTGGCGGCGACACCTCGGGTCCCGAGCTCGTCGTGGAAGGCGGCAGCGAGTCTCGGAGCACCGAGAGCACCGGGGACGCCGGCGATTCCGGCGACACCAGCACCGCCGAGCAGACGGATCTGAAGGCGATCGACGGGTCCCTGAGTGCCCTCGACGGGTCGCATGCATCCCGGATGTCGGCGCAGGGTGGCGCCGTTCCGTCGGCGACCCTCCAGTCGGCCCCGTCGCCCGCGCCGCAGGCCGGGCACTCGGGAGCGACCGTGCTCGGGGCCCGTCTCGACGCCGCCCCGATCGGGGTTCCCCTCGCC
>DATLFW010000232.1:0-2026 GCA_035540775.1 Acidimicrobiia bacterium | reverse complement strand
GTACATCGGCGACTCGATGCACCCGCACCACTGACAGACACGATCCAAGTCCGTAACCGAACCCGAACCGACGGGACACACGAAAGGGAGAGCGGTGGGAGAACTCCTGCTCCTGGCACAAGCGGCAGCTGACGAGACGCTGATCGACGCCATGGCGAAGATCGGCGGTGGTCTGGCCTACGGCCTGGCCGCCATCGGCCCTGGCATCGGCATCGGCTACGTCGCCGGTCAGTCGGTCCAGGCGATGGCCCGGCAGCCCGAGGCGGCCGGCATGGTCCGGACGACGATGTTCCTGGGCATCGCCTTCGCCGAGGCGCTGGCCCTCATCGGCTTCGTCGTCTTCATCATGATCGGCGCGCTCTAAAAGGGGAGACCATGCGATTCCGAGCCACGCTGGCCGCACTGGCGGCCGTCGGGCTGGCGCTCTTCGTCCCCTCCTCGGTGCACGCCCAGGAGGACCACGGCCCGGGCCCCGAGGTGCACCTCACGGAGGCGCAGCTCGAGGAGCTCATCCACCAGGCCGAGGAGACGAGCGACCTCGACCACCACACCCTGGAGTGCGTCGCCGAGCAGGCGGAGCATCTCCTCGCGGGTGAAGAGGTCACGACCTGCGAAGAGTCACCGAACCCGATCCTCCCGGAGACCAACGAGGTCATCTGGGCGATCATCTCGTTCGCCGTGCTGTTCGTCCTTCTCGCCAAGTTCGCCTTCCCGGCGATCCGGACGGGGCTGGAGAACCGTGAGAAGGCCGTCCGTGACGACCTCGAGGCAGCCGAGGCAGCCCGTCAGGAGGCGGAGGCGACGCGCTCGCAGTACCAGGCGCAGCTCGCCGACGCCCGCAACGAGGCAGCCCGGATCATCGAGGAAGCCCGGCAGGCCGCCGACGCCATGCGCCGTGAGGTGCAGGAGAGCGCCGAGGCCGAGGCGGCGGCCGCCCGCGAGCGGGCCCAGGCCGAGATCGAGCAGTCGATCACCCGCGCCCGGGCCGACCTGCAGCGACAGGTGGCGAACTTCGCCGTCGACCTGGCCGAGCGGGTCGTGGGCCAGAGCCTCGACCGTGACGCCCAGTTGGCCCTCGTCGACCAGTACATCAACGAGGTCGGCGGCATGGCCACCAACGGAGGCAGCCGGTGACCGAGCACGGAGGCAGCACGTCGGCCGTGGAGGGCTACGCCCGGGCGATGCTCGAGGTGGCCCGGTCGGAGGGCGTCCTCGACGTCGTCGAGGACGAGCTCTTCCGGGTCGCGCGCACCTTCGAGGCGAGCGACGAACTCCGCTCCAAGCTCGCCGACCAGAGCATCCCGGTGGCGCTGCGGGAGGCGATCGTCGAGGACCTCCTCGGGAGCGAAGGGGCGACGACGATCACTCGCAGTATCGTGGGCTTCATCGTGGCGGCCGGGCGGGCGAGCCAGCTCCCCGCCATCGTCGACGCCTTCGTCCAGCAGGCGGCGGCGGCCCGTGACCATGTGGTCGCCGAGGTCCGCACCGCCGTCCCCCTCGACGACGAGCGTCGGCAGCGGCTCGCCGCGGCGCTGTCGACGGCCACGAAGAAGCGGGTCGAGGTGAAGGTGATCGTCGACGACAGCGTCGTCGGCGGCCTCGTCGCCAAGGTCGGCGACCAGGTCATCGACGGCTCCGTCCGATCTCGGTTGCAGGAACTGCGCGAGACCCTCTGAGGAACTCGGAGAGAAAGAGACACCCCATGGCAGAGATCTCCATCGATCCCGGCGAGATCACGTCGGTGCTCGAGCGCCACCTCGCCGACTACCAGCCCACGCTCAGCCAGGAGCAGGTGGGTCACGTCGTGCAGGTCGGTGACGGTATCGCCCGCGTCGAGGGTCTCCCCGGCGCGGCGGTGAACGAGCTGCTCGAGTTCCCCGGGGGCCTGATGGGCCTCGCCCTGAACCTCGACGAGCGCACGATCGGCGCCGCCGTCCTCGGCGACACCACCGACCTCGAAGAGGGCGACGCCGTCCGCGCCACGGGCCGCATTCTCAACATCCCCGTCGGCGACGAGCTGCTCGGC
>DATLFW010000231.1:0-5516 GCA_035540775.1 Acidimicrobiia bacterium | reverse complement strand
CAGCCCATGCTCGCGCGCTCGACCGCGCGACGGGCGCCGCTTGACCGTCCCGGCTGCGGGAACGGTTTTGTCAGCGACCGGCGCGTGTCGGATAGCGTGGGCGAGAGACGTTGCCGGGCCGCTGCCGACGCCGAGGAGACGGGGCGAGTGGAGTCCTACCTTCCGATCGTGGTGATGGTCATCCTCGCCACCCTCTTCGCCGCCCTGTCGTTCGGCGCGTCCACCCTTCTGGCTCCTCGCAAGCCGACCTCCGCCAAGCTGGCCCCCTACGAGTGCGGCATCGTCCCCGAGTACGAGCCGGCGGAGCGGTTCCCGGTCCGCTTCTACCTCGTGGCGATGATCTTCATCGTCTTCGACATCGAGATCGTCTTCCTCTATCCCTTCGCCGTCGTGTACCGGCAGCTGGGCGTGTTCGGTCTGGTCGAGGCGGGCCTGTTCCTCGTGGCCGTCCTCATCGCCTACGGCTACCTCCTCTCGTCGGGCGCCCTCGACTGGGGTCCCGCCCGGCGCCTCGCCTCCCGCGTCTCGGAACCCGTCCGGCGTACGAGCACGGGCGAGACCGGCGATGCGCGCACCACCGACGAGGCGGCGGCCTGATGAGTTTCGAGCAGATTCCGGCGAACTTCCTCACGACGCGCCTCGAAGACCTCGTGAAGTGGGCGCGGCGCAACTCCGTCTGGCCCGCCACCTTCGGGCTCGCCTGCTGCGCGATCGAGATGATGGCCATGGGAGCGGCGCACTACGACGTCGCCCGCTTCGGCATGGAGGTCTTCCGGGCCAGTCCCCGCCAGGCCGACCTCATGATCGTGGCCGGCCGGGTGTCGCAGAAGATGGCCCCGGTGCTGCGGCAGGTCTACGACCAGATGGTCGAGCCGAAGTGGGTCATCTCGATGGGCGTCTGCGCCAGCAGCGGCGGGATGTTCAACAACTACGCCCTCGTGCAGGGCGTCGACCAGGTGGTGCCGGTCGACGTCTACGTCCCCGGCTGTCCGCCCGGGCCGGAGACGCTCATGCACGGCATTCTCACGCTCCACGAGCAGATCCGGACCGGTGAGATCCTCCGCCGTCGGGCCGCCACCGTTTCCGGCGGCGCCGAGCTCGAGGTCGAGCACCGCGACGGCACGCCCGAACCCGCGGTCACCAGGTAGCGGACGATGCCCGACGAGACGACCGAGACGACCGCCGACGACGCTCGTGAAAATGTGAACGAGGCGCCCGCGCCGTCCGACGAGGTGGCGGCGGCGGCCGTCGAGCGCTTCGAATCGCTCGTCGCGTTCGACAGCCTGGGCCAAGCCGTCCTCTATTCCGATCGGGAGACCTGGCTCGATCTCGCTCGCTGGCTCCGCGACGAGCAGCAGTTCGAGGCGTGCATCGACCTGTGCGGCGTCGACCATCTCCTCAACGCCGCCCGACTCGTTCCCGACGGCGTGACGCCCGAGCGTTTCGAGGTGGTCGCCAACTTCCGTTCGATCGCGCGCAACCGGCGCATCAGGGCGATCTGCGAGGTGCCCCAGGACGACGCGGTCGTGCCGTCAATGACGGAGGTCTACCCCGGCGCCGACTGGCCCGAGCGCGAGACCTACGACCTCTTCGGGATCGTCTTCGACGGTCATCCCGACCTGACCCGGATCCTGCTCCCCGAAGACTGGGAGGGGTACCCGCTCCGCAAGGACGCCGCCACCGCCCGGGTGCCGGTGAAGTTCAAGGGCCCGGCCACCACCCCGTTCCAGCAGGCACGCGACGCCGCCGTCGGCCTTCCGAAGCGGAGGGACGCCCGATGACGAGAGAAACCGTCAACCCGATGGAGGGGGAGCGCCTCGAGGCCTTCACCGACGAGGGCGCCCAGGAGATGGGCGTCCGCCCGCCCGGCGCCATGTCGCCCCGCCAGACGGCGACCGAACTCGTCGTGACCGGCCAGGACTGGCCCGAGTCCGAGGAGACGATGATCGTCAACATGGGCCCGCAGCACCCGTCGACGCACGGCGTGCTCCGGCTCATGATCGAGCTCCAGGGCGAGGTCGTGCTCCGCACGAAGCCCGTCATCGGGTACCTCCACACCGGCATGGAGAAGACGGGCGAGGAGCTCACCTACGTCCAGGGGTCCACCAACGTGACGCGGATGGACTACGCCGCTCCGTTCTTCAACGAGACGGTCTTCTCCCTGGCCACCGAGCGCCTCCTCGGGCTCGAGCTCCCGCCCCGGGCGCAGTGGATCCGCCTCCTCCTGTGCGAGCTCAACCGGATCAGCTCGCACCTCCTGTTCCTCGCCACGAACGGCATGGACATCGGCGCCATCTCGATGATGCTCTACGGCTGGCGCGAGCGCGAAGAGGTGCTCCGGTTCTTCGAGAAGGTGTCCGGCCTGCGGATGAACCACAACTTCGTCCGCGTCGGCGGCGTGGCGGCCGACCTGCCCGACGGCTGGGAGGACGACGTCCTCGCCATCTGCGACCTCGTCATGGACGGCGTCTACGACTACGACGCCCTCCTCACCGAGAACCCCATCTGGATCGAGCGCACCGTCGGGGTCGGCGTCATCACCCAGGAGGAGGCGCTGGCCCTATCCGCCACCGGGCCCATTCTTCGATCGACCGGCGTTCCCTACGACCTCCGCAAGGCTCAGCCCGTCCTCCCGTACGACGAGGTCGAGTTCGACGTCATCTACACGGAGAACGGCGACTGCTTCGACCGGTACCGCATCCGCCTCCACGAGATCGTGGAGTCCGTGCGGATCGTCCGCCAGGTGGTCGAGAAGATGCCGACCGGCGACTACCGCGTCCAGGACCTGAAGGTCACGCCGCCGCCGCGCAAGCGGATCGACGAGTCGATGGAAGCCCTCATCCACCACTTCAAGCTCTTCACGGAGGGCTTCAAGGTGCCGCCGGGTGAGACGTACCAGGCGATCGAGTCTCCCCGCGGCGAACTCGGCTGCTACATCGTGTCCGACGGCACCAGCCGGCCTGCTCGGCTGCACGTGCGGGGGCCGTCGTTCTACAACCTCCAGTCGCTGCCGACGATGATGCAGGGCGGCCTGGTGGCCGACGGGGTCGCCATCATCTCGAGCGTCGACCCGATCATGGGAGACGTCGACCGGTGACGGCGGGGGAGCGGGAAGGGCTGCAACGGTGAGCTTCAACGACGACAACCGGCGGCGTGCACGCGCCCTCATCGAGCGCTATCCGAACTCGCGCTCGGCCGTCATGATGCTGCTGCACCTCGCCCAGGACCAGGACGGCTGGGTGAGCCCGGAGGCGATCGCCGAGATCGCCGGGATGCTCGACCTCACGCCGGCCGAAGTCCTCGGCGTCTGCTCCTTCTACACGATGTACAAGCGGGAGCCGGTCGGGAAGTACGTCGTCTCCGTCTGCACGAACGTCACCTGCCTCGTGCGGGGCGGTCCCGAACTCTTCGAAGCCCTCGGTGACCACTACGCCGACGACCCCGACGTGCACGTCGAGGAGGTCGAGTGCCTGGCCGCCTGCGACGGCGCCCCGTGCATGCAGGTCAACTACGACTACCACCTCAACCTGACGACCGAGACGGCGATCGACACGGTCGACGGCTACAAGAGCGGCGCCCGCAAGGCGCGGGGCGTGTCGGGCGGTGCGGTCGGGGTCGCGAGCGGAGGGTCGGCCTGATGCCCGTCCGCCGCATCATCACCCGCCGGATCCACGAGCGCCCCGACGACTCCTGGACGATCGACGCCGCCCTCGCCACGGGCGGCTACGAGGCGTTCAAGCAGGCGCTGGGCATGGAGCCCGAGGCGATCCGGGGAGAGGTGGAGGCCGGCGGCCTGCGTGGCCGCGGTGGTGCCGGGTTCCCGACCGCTACGAAGTGGTCCTTCTTGCCCGAGGGCTCCTACCCCCGCTACCTGGTCGTCAACGCCGACGAGGGTGAGCCGTCCACGTTCAAGGACCGCATGCTCCTCGAGTGCGACCCGCACGGGCTCGTCGAGGGGATCGCGATCGCGTCGTACACCATCGGCTGCAACACGGCCTTCGTCTACGTCCGGGGCGAGTTCGCCCTCGGATACGACCGGCTGGTGGCGGCCGTCGAGGCGGCCCGGGAGAAGGGTTTCCTCGGCCAGAACATCCAGGGCTCAGGCTTCGACCTCGACATCGTCGTCCACCGGGGGGCAGGCGCGTACATCTGCGGTGAAGAGACGGCGCTTCTCTCCAGCCTCGAGGGCTTCCACGGGATGCCGCGGATCCGCCCGCCGTTCCCGGCCGTCGAGGGTCTCTACGCCAAGCCCACCATCGTCAACAACGTCGAGACCCTCGCCACGCTGCCCCACATCCTCGCCATGGGTGGTGCCGAGTACGGGGCCATCGGCGTCGAGCGGTCGCGTGGCACCCGCCTCTTCTCCGTCTCCGGCACGGTCAACCGTCCCGGCAACTACGAGCTCGAACTGGGCTCCACCTTCCGGGAGCTGATCGAGAGCGAGGAGTGCGCCGGCGGTGTGCTCGGCGGCGGGCAGGTGAAGTTCTTCATCCCCGGCGGCGCCTCGTCGCAGTGGCTCCTCGGCGAGCACCTCGACGCCGTCCTCGACATGGACGCCGTCATGCAGCAGTACGGCGTCATGCTCGGGTCGGGTGCCGTCATGGTCTACGACGAGCACTGTTGTCCCGTCCGGGTGGCGTGGCGGCTGGCGAAGTTCTTCGCCCACGAGTCGTGCGGCAAGTGCACGCCCTGCCGCGAAGGCACCGGCTGGATCACCCGGGTGCTCCATCGCATCGAGACGGGGCACGGCCGCAAGGAAGACCTCGACCTCCTCCTCGACGTCGGCGACAACATCTCGCCCGGCCTCAACGCGCCCTTCAGCCAGACCACCATCTGCCCGCTCGGTCCGTCGTCCGTGTCGCCGGTGGTGAGCCTCGACAAGTTCTTCCGCGACGAGGTGGAGGAGCACGTCCGCCTCGCAGGTTGCCCCTACGCCAGCGGAGCCCGCTCATGACCGAGTCCCTGCGCGAGATGGTCACCATCACCGTCGACGGGCGGCCCATGGAGGTGCCCGCCGGCGAGCTGCTCATCAAGGCCGCCCAGGACCACGGCGTCTACATCCCGCGCTTCTGCTGGCACGAGCGCATGAAGCCCGTCGGCATGTGCCGCATGTGCCTGGTCGAGGTCGAGGGCGTGCGCGGTCTGCCGCCTGCCTGTACCACTCGGGTCACCGACGGCATGGTCGTCGACACCCAGAAGGCGCAGGTGCAGAAGGCCCAAGAGGGCGTCCTCGAGTTCCTCCTCATCAACCACCCGCTCGACTGTCCGGTCTGCGACCGCGGCGGTGAATGCCCGCTGCAAGATCACACCCTTGCCTTCGGCCCGGGCGAGTCGCGCTTCGTCGAGGAGAAGCGGCACTTCGAGAAGCCGATCCCGATCAGCGAGATCGTCGACCTCGACCGGGAGCGGTGCATCCAGTGCGCCCGCTGTGTCCGCTTCGCCGACGAGATCGCCGGCGACCCGCTCATCACGTTCGTCGAGCGGGGCGAGCGGATGCAGGTGCTGACGTACCCGGA